>NZ_BOVK01000043.1 GCF_018403685.1 Xylanibacillus composti | reverse complement strand
CATTGATGCAAGGCTAGTGCAGTAGATTCCTCTATTCCGCTCCCCTCCCTTTTTACATCCATATAAGAACCATATTTCCCGCTATCTCATAACTGCTGAGGGAGCAACCAAAACCTGATATTCTTCCTTGCTGAGAGGTCAGCTGAAATCCTCGCGCTTCCTCCATGCAGAAGTCCATCGGAATCCTCGCGCTTCCTCCATGCAAAAGTCCACCAGCATCCTCGGGCTTCCTCCCCGCTTAGGATGGAGTTGGATTATTGCAAGCTCTCCAAGCTACCCGATTCGCCAATAGCCACACGTTGAGATCATCAGTCGGTAAGCAACCTCATTGTTGGATTATTTTTACCCGCAACCCATTCTTTCCCGCACTGCAGCAACGATTGGAATCGCTTTCTGCGCCTTGCCAAGCCAGATTGGGCGAGTTTGAAAAAAAACAAACAAAATCATAATTTTATAGCATCGCATAGCAGGACGCATAATTTGTAAGATTAAATTGTGTAGGAATCATACCCAAGGACAGCGATGGCGTTCATTCATGACTTATCATGACATGAAAACGGATACGAGTAACGCCCGAGGGAGTTATGGAGGGGATCTATGAACATACACAACAAAACCGTTTTTGTAACGGATGCGGACAGCCGGTCAGGCCAAGCGATCGTCCAGTACCTTGCGGACGCCGGGGCGCGCTTCGTCTTGAACAGTATCTCAGACGGCAAAAACATCCAACCCATCTTGGACCATGTTAAGCAGAAAGGTTCCGAGGCGGTAGTCATCAACGTGGACCTGTGCCGACGCTCGGCAGTTGCGGAAGCGCTGCAACAATCCTCAGCCCAAGTTGGAACGGTAGATGTGCTCGTGCACAACAACGATCTGATGAAGCCGGCCAGCGTAGAAAGCTGCGATGAGGCCACCTTCCTCGAGGTGTTGAACCACAATGCCAAATCGGCATTGGTGTGCACGCAAGCTGCAGGGGAGATTATGGCTGCCAAAAAATCCGGCAAGATCATCTATGTCAGCTCCATACACGCCGAGAAGCCTACCGGTTCTTCGTTTGCCTACAGCGCATCCAAGGGCGCGGTCAAGATGCTTTCCCACGAAGCTGCATTGACGCTTGGTCGAGAGGGTATCCAGGTCAATACGATTGAACTGGGCCCGGTTGAAGGAGACGATGAGCGCTTTGCGAGCGACGTCTCCCACCTGTACGAAGATTACCAGTACAAAGTGCCCAGTACCGTATTGGGAACCTTCGAGGATCTGGCCAACCTGGTGCTCTTCCTTGCCAGCGATGCATCGCGTTATCTGAATGGAGCGGACATCCGTATGGATGGCGGTTTCCTGATGCATTACCTGGACGTGAAGATGAATAAGCCATGGCCCGAAGGAGGTGCAACATGAATCTTTCAGGCAAAGTAGCGCTCGTAACCGGCGCAGGCACCGGCATTGGCAAAGGCGTTGCCATCGGTCTTGCCAAACACGGCGCGAAGGTCGCTGTGCATTACAACCGGAGCGACGCAGGCGCCAAGGATACATTGGAGCAAATTCAGGCGTTCGGCGGCGACGCGATCATTGTTCAGGCGAATGTGCAAAATAATGACGAGATCGTGCGCATGGTCAAGCAAGTGGTCGATCATTACGGTCGCATCGATGTGCTGGTGAACAATGCTGCATTGCAGCTGAACTACCGTTTCTTCGAGCATGATGAATCGACTTTTGATCGAATGATGTACACCAACCTTAAAGGTTACTGGCAGTGTATCCAAGCTGTCGTTCCTTATATGAAAAAACAGCAATCCGGACGCATTATGCTGATGTCCTCGATTCATGGCAAGCGCCCCGGGGATTTCGACGTCGTGTATTCCATGACCAAGGGCGGCATTCGCATGCTTGGGCGGGAAGCGGCGATCGAACTCGGGAAATACGGCATCACTGTCAATACGCTTGAACCGGGAGCCGTTGATGTCGGCAAGCAAAGCGTCCGCGAATCAAAGCCATTCCTGGATGAAGCGGAACAAAAGCGGCGCAAGCCTGGCGAATTCATGAAGAAGTTCCCTATGGGACGTGTAGGAAAGCCTGCAGACGTAGCAGCATTGGCTTGCTTTATCGCCTCAGACGAATCCGAATTCATCACGGGCTCGGCGATTCGCTTGGACGGCGCAAGCGTCCATTTGTAAGAGAAGATTGTCCATCTACTAGAAGGAGTGAAAGACATTGTCTAAACAAGAAACCTACGAAAGCACACTCGCACATGTCAACACGCATTCCAATCCATCTGAGCTGAAAATCACGGATATTCGTTTTGCGGATATTTCCGGCGCTCCTATGCACTGCAGCTTGATCAAAGTCTACACGAACCAAGGCCTAGTTGGCTTCGGTGAAGTGCGCGACGGCGCCGACAAAGTATATGCTCAAATGCTGAAGCCTCGCTTGCTTGGCGAAAACCCTTGCAACATCGACAAGCTGTTCCGCCGCATCAAGCAATTCGGTGGACATGCCCGTCAAGGCGGCGGCGTTAGCGGTATCGAAATCGCCCTGTGGGATCTCGCCGGAAAAGCATATGGCGTGCCGATCTATCAAATGCTCGGCGGCAAATTCCGCGATAAGATCCGCATGTACTGTGATACAGACGTTGACGGCAAGGATACAGGCAAAGCTATGGGCGAAGCGCTCAAGAAGCGTATGGAGCAAGGCTTTACCTTCTTGAAGATGGACCTGGGCATCAGCCAAATCATCGACGAGCCAGGTACACTGAGCGCACCGCTTGGCTTCCTGGAAGAGATGAAAAGCACTTCCAAGGCATATTGGGAAGCTCGCAAGAGCGGCAACGTATCCAAGGAAGAGCTGCGCTACCTGCGCAACCGTCATTACGATGTGTTCAATATTGCCCATCCATTCACTGGTATCCATGTAACGGAAAAAGGATTGGATATGCTCGAGCAGTACGTGGCAGACGTTCGTTCCGTCATCGGTTACGAAGTGCCGCTCTGTATCGACCACTTCGGTCATATCGGGGTTGAGGACTGCATCAAGCTCGGACGCCGCATCGACAAGTACAACCTGGCATGGATGGAAGACATGATTCCTTGGCAGCTGACTGATCAGTATGTCCGCCTGACCAACTCCGTCTCTACGCCGGTATGTACAGGCGAAGACATTTACTTGAAAGAAAACTTCAAGCCGCTTCTGGAAGCTGGCGGCGTATCGATCATTCATCCGGACGTCCTGACTACAGGCGGTATTCTGGAAACGAAGAAAATCGGCGACATGGCTCAGGAATATGGCGTAGCTATGGCCATCCATATGGCGGAAAGCCCGATCGCTTGTCTCGCTGCCGTTCACGCTGCAGCCGCTACGGAGAACTTCCTGGCGCTTGAGTTCCACTCTGTCGAAGTTCCTTGGTGGGATGACATCATCAAGGCTCCGAAGCTGCCGAAGCCGCTTCTGCAAAATGGCTTCATTCAAGTCGTCGACGCGCCAGGACTGGGCATCGAGGAATTGAACGACGAAGTTATCGCCGAGCATCTGCATCCGCAAGTTCCGGGTCTGTGGGAGTCTACAGACGAGTGGAACGACTTTGTCGGCAACGACCGTCTGTGGAGCTAAGAGGACCCACGAAAGTGAAGTAAAGCTTCGAGGAAAATTCCGATTACTTTCGCGGGGGCCCGGCAACATTCCCACGAAAGTGAGGAACTGGATTCGAACCTTGTCATACAATCCCGCGACGGAAGCGGCCCCATGCCCCTTCCCGATCGCGGGACAATTCGAAGAGAGAGGTGCTACGATTGAAATTTGATAACAAAGAAGATATCATCCAGCTGACACCATTGTGGAAAGGCGAGCGGTTTGAGAACGGCCGCCCGAAAGTGCCGGCAGACATCCTGGAGCGCATGCGCAAAATCACGCTGGAGGAAGCTTGGGGCCCGCTTTGGCAAAACGGCTATCAATTCCAATTTGAAGGCGACTTCAAAATTATCCATCCCGAAAAAACTATGGTCGGCCGCGCTGTTACAGCGATCATGGTTCCGAAGCGTCCAGACCTGCACGAAACGCTGCTCAACTACGGACATCAGGAAGAAGGCCGCAGCGGCTTCTTCAACCAATGGGTAATCGACCAATTGGAAGAAGACGATGTAGTTGTTGTTGACATGTTTGACAAAATCTTCAAGGGCACTTACATTGGCGGCAACCTGGGCACAGCGATCTCGACCCGTACGAAGCGCGGCGGCGCTGTCATCTGGGGCGGCATCCGCGATAACCAGCAAGTCGTCGAAATCGACAACATCAACGTTTACTATCGCGGCAGCGACCCAACTGCTATCGAAGACGTAACGATGACAGGCATGAACGTGCCTACGCGCATCGGCAAAGCGATCTGCTTGCCTGGCGACGTCGTATTGGGCACACCTGCAGGCGTTATCTTCATTCCGCCGCATCTGGCAGAGGAAGTAGTCGTACGTGCGGAGAAGTCTCAAGTTCGCGACGTATTCGGTTTCGTTCGCCTGAGAGAAGGCGCGTATACGACTGCACAGATCGACTCCACTTGGTCTGTAGCGATGTGGGAAGACTTCATCAATTGGTTCAACACGGACGAAGCAGCTACCGAATATCGTCACCTGAAGTGGGACGAAGAATTGGAAGAAGCGAAGAAGCAAAACCTCAACGGTCCTTCCAGCGACGTACGTCTGTAAGCAATTCGACTTTTTGAATGGGTCCCGCCCATTCATTGCATGTGTGCTTCCCCTGTTCGTACAGGAAGGCAATCTTGGTTTCAAATCTTGGTTTCAACCAGTGGCATGGTTACTTGCGGCTGATCCACGGCAGATATTCTGCTTGGGGATCAGCCTCTTTTTTTTTCTACTTGGCTCCCTCGGTCCGGCAATCGGTAAACCGCGCACGGCAAAAAAAAAAAGGAAATCTCGTCTCCGTCCGTCGCACTAGCACGAAAAGCTGCGAAAGCGGATAAAACGAAATTCCCTTATACCCGGTGGAACAAAACCCGCCCCTTTTATGAATGGGCTTCCCGATATTGGCTGGGCGTCATCCCCGTGTGCTTTTTGAACATTTGACCAAAGTATTTGACATCCTCATAGCCGACCATAGCCGCGACCTCGCTGATTTTGACCGGAGAATGGGACAAGATGTCCATCGCCCGCTGCATCTTTTTCTTCGTTACATAATCGACGAACTTCATACCGGTTTCCTTCTTGAACAAGTCGCTCAGATGATTCGGATGCAGGTGTACATGCTGCGCCACCTGCTGCAGGCCCAGATCATGGCCAATCCGTTCCTCAATATAAGTAATCGCCTTGTGGATGTGGGTGTTTCCGCCTTCCGCCAGCTTATGATGATAAAGCTTCATCACGTGATACAAGTGTTGGAACAAACCGTCCACCGGAAGACGTTCAAGATCGCTGTCGAACGGCTCGGGCTTCTCCCCCGGGTTGCGCTCCTTTCCAATGGCAGCCAACACACGGTCCAGCCAGCGATGCGCAGCGATCGCAACAGACTGGACGGCTGCCTGAAGGGATTGCGGGGTCACCTCGGGATCCGCCAGCAAGTCCTCGACATAACGATGCACCCACGACTTCAGCACCATCGGATCATTGTCCAGCAATATCGTGGAAAGCTCCTTCTCCTCCTCTGTGGTACATACCATTTTCCCGCCGACTCGGCCTGCTATGTCTGCATACTCCCACTGTCTGCTGCGCATAAGACGTCGGAATCCATACGCTTCGCTTGCCGTTTCGTAAGAGTCATACAACTCCATTGCATCTTCCACAGGCTTCCCTGCGACCGCTACGATTTCACACTTTAGCAGCTGCTCGATCTTCTCATAAACGGAACGTTGAATCTGCTTGTCAAAGCCGGAGATGCCGGTTCGGATCACAACAATGACACGTTCCTGCCGAATAAAGCTGACACAAGGCAGCAGGTCCCGAATGGCGTTGTCAACGGCAAAGGTCAGTAGAGCGCTGTCAGAGCGGGCTTCTCCCCAACCTCCGGCAGCCAGAATAATCACCTGCCAGCTGCTGTTTTCCCCGACCCGACCCGCATCCAGCTCGCGCAAGCTTTCCGGCGGCGTCAGCAGCGCTGCAGCTTTCCCTTCCTGCGTTACCCATTGCTCCAGCAGACGCTGATGCTCTTGCAGTTGCTTTTGGCGATCCAGTGTGTGCAGCTCTAGCCGCTCTTCAACCCGCTGCTTTGCCTTGAGTACCGCTTTTATAATTTCCTCAGGCCGGCTGGTTTTGAGCAAGTAGTCGCTGACTCCGTTGCGTATAGCCTGCTGCGCGTAGGAAAAATCATCGTAGCCGGACAAGATGATAATTTCCATCTTCGGATACGTCTTCTTAATCTCTGCTGCCAGCTCCAACCCGGTCATGCCATTCATCCGAATATCCGTAAGCAGGATGTCCGGCTGCTCGTTTGGCAGCCTCGCCAGCACTTCTTCTGCTGACTCAGCGGGCGTCAGCAGGTCCAGACCCAGCTCCCGCCACTTGATAACCTTTGCCAGACCGGTCCGAATGATGACTTCATCATCTGCAATTAATATTTTCATCTGGACCCCTCCTTGAGCGGAATCGAGAAAGATATGCGCGTGCCCGCCCCCGTTTTGCTCTCGATCGACAATCTCGATCCCGGTCCATAGTGCAGGCGCAGACGTTCATTGACATTGCGCAGTCCATAGCTTCCTTCCGCATCCTCAGTTGTAATCGGCTTGCTAATACTGTGGCGAATCGCAGCCAGTCGTTCCTCACTCATGCCGACACCGTCGTCCATGACTGTGAAATACATCCACTCGTCCTTCTTCTCCGCATACACGCCAATCAGACCCTTCCCTTCCTTCTTCTGAATGCCATGAATCATGGAATTCTCCAGGAGAGGCTGGAGCAGCAGCTTCAGCATCTTCATATTGCGCAATGCCGGGTCCATGGACATCTCCAATTCAAATTTGTCCGGATAACGAATCGATTGAATTTGCATATAGTTTTGGATGTGCGCAAACTCCTGGTAGACGGAGCAGAAATCACTGCCTTTATTCAAGCTGAACTGTAAAAAATCGCTCAGCGATCCGACCATATCCGCAATTTGCTTCTCATCCTTCATCAGCGCCATCCAGTGAATCGAGGACAAGGTATTATAGAGGAAATGCGGGTTAATCTGCGCTTGCAGCGCCCGCATGTCAGCTTCCTTCTTGCGCGTCTGCTCCAGAATCAACTGCTCTTTCAATTCCCGAATATAACGGCCGAGCTTATTATAGACCTCTCCCAATCGTCCGATCTCGTCTTTCGTAGATGACTTGTAAATCGGCATAGGTCCCTCCGGATTTACCTTCGTAAACAAGCGAGCCAGCACTTGCAGCGGATTGGTTACCCGGTGAATCATGTACAGCACCAGACCAATGTTGATTAATATCGTAATAACGACCGCAACAGCGGTCAACTGCAAGATAAACCCGTTCTGCGAGGTATACAATTCGTAAGGAATCGTCCCGACCAAAGTCCAGCCTTTGATGGAACTGCGAAGATAAAGGACGGTCTCCTTGCTGTCGTTAGACTCGTAGGTAAAATACCCCTCCTTGCTGCTGATCCGGTTAGAAATCCCCGGGTACAGATTCTCAATCGGCTCGCTGAGCCAATCCTTGTTCGTGGAGGACAGCACCATTCCTTCCTCGTTCAGCAGCGCCACATTGCCTTGATTATCGCCAAATCCCGGCTCTGTCCAGTTCTGGGACACCACGCTCTCATCGAAGCTGATCGCCAGCCAGCCCAATTCCTCGAAGGAATAAATGCTTCTAACCGGACGCACGAATGAAAACACATTATGCAGACCTGTATAATCGCGAATGGTGTATACGTTGGACCAGGTCTTTTCATCCAAATGCTCGAAATCGATTTGCTCCATCAGCGCTCTTTCATAAACTTTCGTTTGCGACAAAAACGCATTGGAATTAAAGATATGAATCGTAATATTCGAAACATAATCCTTGGAGACGACGAGGCTGTCAATCAGGTTCAAAATTTTGCGATGCAGCAGCTCATTGCGTTCCGGATTGCGCAGGAAGTATTGAATATCCTCCTGGCCGATGAGAAATATAGACGTGTTCTCAATGTCATTGACCATGAATTTCAAGTTGGCATCCATCTTCGCCAAGGCATCCCGTCCGGATTGAATCAGCTTCTCCTCCGTAATTTGGGAGGAGATATAGTAAGTAAATCCACCGAGCGAAAGCAGTGGAAGCAGCGTGGAAAGCAGCATGATCACGGATAGCTTTCGCTGCAATGACGATTGTATCCATTTTCTAAACAAAGCCTCATCTCCCCGTCTGCTTGCGCGAGCCCTCCATTTGTGAATGCAGGCTTCGCGCAGGCGTCTATTTCATGCTGACCGCTTCCGCATGAGCCTGCTGAATCTTCAGGGCTATCTCTTCAGGCTCGGCGCCTGATAACAGCTCCTGCAGCCCATTGTTGAGCGCTGCCGCCGCTGCGCCGCTGAGTCTGGAGTCATAAACCGGATGAATATCGAGCTGCTTGACCAGTTGATAAAGCTCAACGAATAGCGGATGTGCTTTGCTTTCATCCAGTGCAAGGTTATAGCTGACCAACGTGTTGCTATCCAGTGTCGCCTGCTGGCCCTCCGGTCCCGCCAATAAATAGTACAACTCCAGCGCCGCCGCCAGCTGTTCCCCCGACAATTTGCGATTGACACCCAAGCCTGTCCCAACAATGCCGGACGTAGACTTGGGATTGCCAAGTCCGCCTTCAATCGGCGGCATAATCGTGACATGGATGTTTTCCAGCATATTCTTAGGCGCGTGCTCCACAAGGTAGGACACGGCCCAGCCGCCATTGAAGAACATCGCGGCCTCTCCGTTAAGGAAAAGATCGGCCATTTGAGTCTCATTCAAGCTGTAATACGTATCCTGGAAGGGCTCTTTCGCATGAAAGTCCTGCAGGAAACGAAGCGCCTTCACAAAGATCGGATCGGTAAATGCTGCACCATCCTGTGCTACGGCCTTCTCAAACCATTCCGTCCCGGTTATGCGGTTGGCGAGCGTGCTGAATATGGTTGACTGCACGACCCAGGGCGCCGTATTGCCAAGCGCTATCGGAATCACCCCATGCTCATTAAAGGTCTCCACAGCCGCCTCCAGCTCCTCCCAAGTGGAGGGTACCGCTACCTCATAATCATCAAAGATGGCTTGATTGTAGTAGAGGAACGAGCTGGGAGCCAAATTCATCGGCACCGCATAAATATGCCCATCGATCGTAAAGCTATCCAGCGCCCCTGGCAAAAAGCCGTCCTTCCAATCCGGTCGGAACTCAAGGATCGAATCAATCGGTTGAATCAAGCCCGCAAGCTCCAGTTCCTTCGTCATGACCCCAGGCCACATCACAAAAAGATCCGGCAGCTCGTCGGCAGCGGCTGCAGTCCTGAGGCTGGTCTTATAATTATCTGTAAGCAAGCCTACATCCACAAGCTCCACATTCGGATGCTGCGCATGATATTTCCGAAGCAGCGCTTGCATGGCCGCCGCTTTTCCGTCTTGCCCCGTCCAATTGTGCCAGATCGTCAAAGTTAGATTTTCTTTCTCTCGTGCAGCGATCTGATCTCCCCCTTGTCGATCACTGCAAGCTGCGCCAAGCAGGATTACGAGGAATGAAAGCATAGCTTGTTTCCAGATCCGCATGATCCCCCTCCATTTCACTATACTCTCTATATTATAGGAAAACCGCCTTAAGCAGAAGTAGCGCGTATCAAGGATTGTCCATGAATTTTTTACACGAAACCCTGCAATCATACGGATTTTTCCCTCCATCATAGGAGGACATGAAGAAGCCGCCTGTCGGAACAGGCGGCTTCTTCCTTTATGCGAGCCTTAACTCTTATTGTTTGGCTGCATTTTGCTCAGCGATCCGCTCGCCGAGTTCGTTCATCTTTTCGTATGCTTGCTCAATGGTTGTTTGACCAAACATAACGCCTTCAATTGTAGACTTGTAAGTGTCCACCCACTCTGTGTATCCGGCTGCAATTGCGAAGAATGGCAATGCAGTTGGTACAGAGATGTCATAAATCTTCTTGCCAAGTCTGTCAGCGTCAGTCATGCTCGGCTCAAGTATCTCGTAAATTTCCGGAGAAATCGGAATACCGCGTGTCATGCCAAGTGCTTGGCCTGCTTCTTGGTCCGTAATGAACCATTTCACGAATTTCTTCGCTTCTTCCAAGTTTGGCGAATCTGCACTGATGCTCAGGAAGATCGTCGATTGCGCCCAACCGCCGCCAGCTTCGCCGACAGGGATGTTGATAACGTCTACTTGCCCAGGCATCATTTGCTCGAGCGCGTTAACGGAGCCAGTAGTTGCGCCGCGTGTCATAACTGTACCGGAAGCCATAGGGTCGGCTGTCGGATCATTCTCCAGGAAGGACAGCGTCTTCTCAGGTGGAGGAATGATGCCTTCCGCTCTCAAATCAGCATGAGTTTGGTGCCATTGCACGAACAAGTCCTTGTCCAGGTTAAATTCCAGGCCGTCCGGGCTGAACAGCGGCGCTCCGCCGTTTCCAGTTTGGTACCAGTTGTACCAATCCCAGTTTTGGGTAGGATCGCCGATAGCGAATTTACCATCAGGAAGCTTTGCCTTGGCTTGACGGCCCCACTCAAAGTACTCGTCCCAAGACCAGCCAACTTGTGGCGTGTCAATGCCATACTCTTCCAATGCAGCTTTGTTGAAAGCCATACCTTGAGAGTTTTGGCTCAGCGGGATACCATACAGCTTGCCGTTGATTTTCAAGTTCTCGATAACGGCATCGTCTACAATACCGGACAGATCGATGTCCGACAGATCTGCCAGCGTACCGCGTGCTACATAGTCATTAATATAAGCAGCGTCCATTTGCAGCACGTCAGTCATGGACTTCGATGCAGCGAGTGTAGGAAGCTTCTGCCAATAACCGTCCCAAGACAGTTGTTCGGTTTCGAAGAATACGCCTGTTTGCTCTTCATAGATGTCGATTGCTGCAAGTGTAGCCTGATGTCTTTCTTCAGGCCCCCACCACATGAAAGTAAGCTCTACATCACCGCCGGCATCTCCGGAACCGCCAGATCCGCCAGAACCGCCAGATCCGGAGCCGCTGTTGCTGCTGCAAGCTCCAAGCACGAGCATGAAAGCAAGCATCAACAACGCCAAGCTTTTCGACCAAGTCTTTTTCATTCTTTGTTTTCCCCTTTCTCTTTTTCGTTTATTAGCCTTTTAGGCCAGTTGTTGCAATCCCCTCGACAAAATGTTTCTGTGCGAGGAAAAATATAATCGTGGAAGGTACGATAGACAGCAAGGACATAGCGAGCAATTGTCCCCATTGAATATCGAACTGGTCAATGAACATTCGCAAGGCCAAGCCGACCGTGAAGTTATCAACCGAGCTCAGGTACAGCACCTGGGCGAAGAAATCGTCCCAGCTCCAGATGAAGGTAAAGATCGCGACCGTAACCAAAGCCGGCTTGATCAGCGGCAGGATAACCCTGTAGTAAATGCCGAATATGGAAGCGCCGTCGATTTTTGCCGCCTCATCCAGATCTCGCGGAATCCCGCGAATAAATTGTACCACTAAGAAGATGAAGAATGCACTCCCCCCGATGAAATGCGGAAGGATCAAAGGTACATAGCTGTCTACGAAACCGAAAGTGTTATAAAGGATGTACTGCGGTACAATGGTTACTTGCATCGGCAGCATCATCGTGAGAAGCAGGATGCCAAACAGGATGTTCTGGAACTTGAACTTCACTCTGGCGAAGCCGAAGGCTACCAGGGAAGAACAGATAATTCCGCCTATGACGTTAAAGAACTCCATGATCAGGTTGTTTTTGAAAAAGTGAGCAAACGTATATTTTCTGGAGAATTGCCAGCCTTCCGTATAGTTGGACCACATTGGCTCCGAAGGCCAAATGGTCGGCAAGCTCATCTCCGGCACCGTCTTCAGCGATGCACCGATCCACCAGAAGACCGGATACAGCATAATGAAAGAGAAAAGTATCATAAACGCATGATTAGCAATTCTGGGGAATAAGTATTTCATTTATTTTCTCCCCCCTGACTCGTAGAATACCCAGTAGCGTGATGCTAGGAAGTTGATAGCAGTTAGGATAGCGACGATGACCAGCAATATCCAGGCAAGCGCTGAAGCGTAACCCATCTGGAAATGTCGGAATGCCTTCTCGTACAAGAAGTAAGCATACACGTAAGTCGAGTTTACCGGTCCGCCCTGTGTAATAACGAAAACAGCGGTAAACATTTGGAACGATTGAATCGTTTGAAGCACCAAGTTGAAGAACATAACCGGCGACAGCATTGGGATCGTGATGCTGAAAAACTTTCTAATCTTGCCAGCACCGTCAACCGACGCCGCTTCGTACATTTCTTGCGGAATCTGCTTGAGGCCTGCCAAGAAAATAACCATCGTGGAACCAAACTGCCACGTATCCAGCAAAATCAACGTTCCAAGCGCTGTATCGGGATGGGATATCCAGCCCATGCCCTGAACGCCGAACCAGCTAAGCACGCCGTTGATGTAGCCATCGACACCGAACATGTTTCTCCACAGAACAGAAACTGCGACGCTCGTGCCGATAATCGACGGGAAGTAGATCATGGTACGGTATGCGTTCAAGCCACGCATCGAACGGTTGAGCAGCATCGCCACGCCCAGCGAGAAAGCAAGCTTCAAGGGTACAGCGATGAAAACAAATGTGAAGGTAACTTTCAACGATTTGATAAATGTATCGTCCGATGTGAAAATCCGTTTGTAATTCTCCGTTCCGACCCAATTCGGATCAGCGATAAGCGGATAATCGGTTAAGGACAAATAGAATGATTGTGTAATAGGCCAAAGCGTCAACAAGAGAAAGCCTATCAGCCACGGCGAGATAAATAAATATCCGGCCAGGTTATTTTCGTCTGATTTCTTTTTTCTGCGAAAAAAACCTCGACTCGACGGCTTGGACGTCGTTAATTCAGCCATATTCCTACCCCCTTGATGTATGGTTTTCTCTAACTCGTGTACTTAATAATAAACGCAAACGCTTACATAAGACAGGTGAAAAAATCAATATAGAGGGGGGAAAAAATACAGATGATCGTGAATGCACAGACGAGAGGAAAGCGAAGCTTCGAAATTGATTACTAATACTATCGCGGGGCCCGGCATATGATAAAAAAAACTGCTCCTGCGCCAAAGCGCCGAAAGCAGTTTTATCGGAACCCTATACAATTTTCTTGCGCAAATAGCCGGATAGCAGATCAATAAGCGTCACCATAATGATGATGCCGAGCAGAATGATGCCTACACGATCCCAGTTGCGGGTACTGAGCGCGAAAATAAGCGGTGTGCCGATGCCCCCGGCGCCTATGACCCCGAGGATTGTGGCAGATCTTACATTAATCTCGAACCGGTACAGCGTATAGGACAGAAAGCCGGGAAGCACTTGGGGAATAACCGCGTACCACAGGATTTGCAGCCGATTCGCTCCAGAGGCAACCAGAGACTCCAACGGACCTTTGTCAATATTCTCGATTTCTTCTGAGAACAGCTTGCCTTGCATGCCAATCGAGTTCAGCCCGAGCGCCAGCACGCCCGCGAAGGCGCCGGGTCCAACCGCTTTGATGAACAGAATCGCCATTATAATTTCAGGGAAGGTTCGGATAAAGCTTAGCACAAACTTCCCCGTCCCTGTTATGACGCCGGGTTTGCCTTTGCGCGAGGAAGCCCAGAACGCGAATGGAATGCACAGCAAGGTCGAGATAAAAGTACCGAGTATGGCAATGGCAAGAGTATCCAGCAGGCCGCGAAGCAGGTCCTCTCCATCAGGCAAATAGACATAATCCCAGTCGGGCGAAAAAATACCGGCCAAAATGGCGCGCACAATTTGTGCGGCTGTTTCCTTGAACCCGTTGAAGGGAATGCCGGAGAAAGCCCATATATAGAGTGCGCCAAGCCCGAGAATAAGCAGCCAACGCAACGGCCAGTTTTTACGGGGTTTCGCAACCCGTTCACTCCATGCTTTGTTCATAGCAGCCTCTCCCGTGCTTTCATGCTGATGAAGTCAATGGCCAGGACGACGACCAGCGTGAACAGGATAATGGTATTCGTCCTGTCATACTGCAGGAAGCCAAGCGTTACCTCATAATAATGCCCAATCCCGCCTGCTCCGACCAATCCGAGAATCGCGGCTGCGCGCACATTGATCTCGAATGTATACAGCACATAGGAGGTATAATGGGCCATCACCTGCGGCACAACCCCGAAGGCAATCCATTGCATCCGGTTCGCCCCGACGGCCGTCATCGCCTCCAGCGGACCGCTGTCGATCGTCTCCACTGCCTCGTAGGTCAGTTTGGCTATGAGCCCGATGGAGAACACAGCGAGCGCGAATATGCCAGATACAAGACCAAGACCGAAGATGGCAACGAACAAAGAGGCCAGCAGCAAATCGGGAATCGTTCGGATCAGGTTGAGCAGCATGCGGACCGGATAATAGATCCAAACGGTTCTGATTACATTTGAGGCGCAGAGCACTGCCACCGGAATAGCCAGCACCGCGCCAATCGTTGTGCCGACTATCGCCATCCGGATCGTATCCAGCATGGCGGGCATAATTCTTTCCACGTATCCCCAATCGGGCGGAAACATCTCCTTGATCAGATCCAGCATATTCGGAGCGCCCCGCACCAGCTCGCTCAAGGTCGATTCGGTCTTCCAGGCACTTCCCCACACGAGCAGAAGCAGCAGGACAGCTGTCAAATAATGCTTGGTTCGGCTTGGCGGCTGCGGCCGCTTCCTTTCCGGCTGCGGATTCGCCTGACGGACTGGCGCGGTCGTCATATCGCCATCTCCCCGAGCAGCTCGTCAGCCTGAAGCGGGCGGCCATATATTTCGGAGAACCGCTCATCCGTCGCTTCTTCTACCGGCCCGTCGAACACGACTTCGCCTGCACGCAAACCGATGACGCGTGTGGCGTATTCGCGTGCGAGATCAACAAAATGCAGATTGACGATGGTCGTAATGCCAAGCTCCTGATTGATTTTTTTCAAGTCATCCATCACTTGCTTGGTCGTCAGCGGATCCAGCGAAGCCACAGGCTCGTCCGCCAGAATGATGTTGGCTTCCTGCGCCAACACTCGTGCTATGGCTACGCGCTGCTGCTGTCCTCCGGACAGCTCGTCCGCGCGTGAATAAGCTTTCTCTACGATATTGACGCGATCCAAGGCGCGAAACGCCAGATCCACGTCCTTCTCGGGGAACAGTCCCAGGATAGTGCGAAGCGTGGAATGATAGCCCACTCTCCCTGCCAGGACATTTCGCAGCACACTGGAACGCTTCACTAAATTAAAGCTCTGGAAGATCATTCCGATGCCGCGGCGAATTTGACGCAGCTGCGCACCCTTGGCCTTGGTGATCGATTGTCCGTCGATCCAGATTTCGCCCTCCGATATTTCGTGAAGTCGGTTGATGGAGCGCAGCAAAGTGGATTTCCCTGCCCCGGATAAACCGACAATGGCTACAAATTCGCCTTTTTCGATACGCAAATTAATGTCATTCAGCCCTTTGGTGCCGTTCGGATACACTTTGGATACATTTCTCAGTTCAATCACGTTTTCCAATCATTCCTTTAGCCAGATTCGTGGGAAGAAGCCGGTAGTGAATCCATATAGAACAAAGGCAGCCAGTGCAAGCCAAAGGAGTGCACTGGCTGCTGCTAATAGCGCTCGATTACTCGGTTCTTACTTTTTCGCTGTACTCGCGGACAATATCAAATATGCTGTCCTCCGACTTGGCATAGCCCTCGTGAGAGTATATATCCCGGACAATCGCACGGCCTTCCTCATCCTGTCCAATTGCGATGAAGGCGTCCTGAATTTTGGTCACCCATTCCGCATCCATATCGGAGCGAACGGCGATGGTGTCATTCGGAATCGGCTCTGTGAAGGTCAGGACTCTCGTTTCCTCGAAGACATTCGGATAATCGTTCATGACAACATTACGGGCATCCTGGAAGATCGCGGCAGCATCCACGTCCCCGTTCAGCACAGCGATAACCCCTTGATCGTGTCCTTTCGCAGTGATCGCTTCCACGTCACTCAACGGATCAAGTCCCGCTTCCATCAGCTTTCCGGCCGGCCATACATAACCTGCGGAAGAGGTAACGTTCTGATAAGCGATCTTTCTGCCCTTCAAATCCTCGACCGATTGAATATCAGAGTCTTTCTTTACAATGATCATGGACTTGTAGAAATCTACCAGTTCATCGGTTGGAGCGCCCGTATCGTCCTGCACGCCAAATCGCTGAGCTTGGAGGATGACTTCTGCCGCGCCTTTTTCCTTTGCCAGCACATAAGCAGTCGGCGGCAGGAAGCCAACGTCCACTTGCTTCGAATCCATCGCTTCGATGATGGTATTGTAGTCTGTCGATACGCTGACCTTCACCGGAATGCCGAGTTGATCCTGCAGCAGTCGCTCCAGAGGCTTGGCTTTGGCTTCCAATGTATCCGCATTTTGCGATGGAACAAACTGCACAGTCAGCTGCTCCGGCACATAGCCGCCTGCTGCCTGCGCTCCTTCCGTGCCAGCCGCGTTATTGCTTCCGCAGCCGCTGATGATTGCCGCTGTCAGTGCCAGCGGGATGGCCAATTTGCTAACTTTTTTGAACATGAGTACCTCTCCCCTGTATTCTTTGATTCTTTCAACATGCCAAACTATAGCACAGGAATTGGGACAAAGTGTTAATCGACTGTTATCGGAATGTGTATTTTTTGTAAATTATGCATCTTTCCAACTATTTTGTATCAAATGCCTGGTATGATAAAGGATGTACATAGTATCCGAAGGAAGGAGCGGCTTCCTGTGCCTGATGACGAACACCTGCACCTTACGATTTTGGCAACAAGCGACATTCACGGCAGCGTTTATCCCACAGACTATCGCAGCGATGCCGAGCAGAACGTCGGATTGGCCAAGCTGGCTGCAGCCATCCGCCGTGAACGGCAGCTTGACCCTGATCTTCTTCTGATTGACAATGGGGATCTTCTGCAAGGCACGCCTTTAGCCACTTACTGCGCCAAGCACAATCGCGAGCAGATCCATCCGGTCATCCGCGCCCTGAATCATTTGCAATACGATGCGGCTGTCGTAGGCAATCACGAGTTTAATTTTGGACAAGCATTGCTGCGCCAAGCCATACGGGATTCCCGCT
Source organism: Xylanibacillus composti (assembly GCF_018403685.1). Lineage (NCBI taxonomy): Bacteria > Bacillati > Bacillota > Bacilli > Caryophanales > Paenibacillaceae > Xylanibacillus > Xylanibacillus composti. The sequence goes on along the minus strand of NZ_BOVK01000043.1, from coordinate 64,502 downwards.
TTCCTTGGCTCGCAGCGAATATTATAGATTCCAAGACCGGAGATCCCGCCTTCGGCCCCCCCTATATCATCCGAGAGGTTCATTCTGTCAAAATTGCGATAGTCGGCCTCACCACACACTTTGTTCCGAATTGGGAGCAGCCGAAACACATTGCGGGCCTTCACTTCGAGAACAGTCTACAGGCGTTAAAGCGATGGGCGGATCATATTCGCAGCATGGAACAGCCGGATGTGCTCATTGCCGCCTATCATGGCGGATTTGAATGTGATTTGGACACCGGGGTGCAGCTCGAATCAGCAACGGGCGAAAATCAAGGCTTCGCCATGCTCGAGAGCGTCGAGGGCATTGATGTGATGATTACAGGCCATCAGCACCGGCTCATCGCCGGGGTCTGGAACGATACAGCCATCATTCAACCCGGCTGCTTCGGACAGGCTTTAGGCAAGGTTCGCCTGAAGCTGCGCCGTTCCGGCAATGGCTGGCAGCTCGAAGAACGGCAGGCTGAGCTGATCGCTGTTGAAGGCGAAGCGGATCCGCAAATCCTGGCATTGTGCCGCGAGGATGAGGAGCAAACACAAGCTTGGCTGGACCAGCCTCTCGGCAGAACAGAAGGAGATCTGCGCATTCGTGATCCGTTTCGGGCAAGGCTGGCGAAGCACCCATTCGCGGAGCTGCTTAACCGGATACAGATGGAAGCCTCCGGGGTCCGCATCTCCTGCACTGCGTTCATGCATCACGAAGCCCCCGGCTTCAGTGAACGAATCACGATGAGGGAAGTGCTGGCGAACTATCCGTTCGCCAACACCCTCAAGGTGCTGCGGCTTTCCGGAGAGGACATCCGGCAGGCGCTGGAACGAAGCGCCTCCTATTTCACCTTGGATGCCGACGGCAGACCTGCAGTCCATCCATCCTTCCTTGCCCCCAAGCCTCAGCATTACAATTATGATATGTGGGAAGGGATTGAGTACGAATTGGATGTGCGCCGGCCGATTGGCCAGCGGGTCGTGAAGCTGCTTGCAGCAGGCGGGCTTCCGCTTCAATCCGACGACTCTTATGATGTCGTAATGAACCATTATCGGGCAAGCGGCGGCGGCGGATTTGCGATGTTCCAGGGAAAGCCCGTTATACGGGAAATCCAAACAGACATGACCGAGCTAATCGCTGCCTATTTGGCCAAGCACCCCGTCATCTCTGCCTCCTGCAGCCACAATTGGCGCGTTGTCATTCATAGCGGCCGCGAGCAATGACATCTTCATCCATTCTTTACAAGGATAACAAAATATCTTAACATCACTAAGGCCAATCCTGTGCTAGACTGGGGTTGGCCTCCTCCATACAGAGGCCAACAACCTTATAAGGGAGGAATCAAGTTGATGTACGCATTTCACAGTGGAGTGAAGCAAACCGGCAAGCTGGCACTTGCGATCCTACTCGCAATCGCCATGCTCGCAACAGTCGTGGGCATAGTCCCTTCCCATGCCGAAGGACCTTGGGATCCGGCGCCCGTGCTGCACCCGACCGGCATCCCGAACGGCAAATCTGTCCTGTTCGACAATACGCACGGACAGACCGCTGGAGCGGCTGATTGGGTCATTGACGGCGCCTTCTCCGACTTTGCCGGGGCGCTGGCCGCAGAAGGCTATTTCGTAGCCGAGTTGAGAAAGGAAACACCGATTACACTGAGCGATTTAGCTCAATATGATGTTTTTGTGATCCCGGAGGCGAACGTTCCTTACAAAACCTCCGAACAAGCAGCCATGCTGAACTATGTGCATAACGGCGGAAGCATCTTCTTCATCTCCGACCACTACAATGCCGACCGCAACAAAAACCGCTGGGACGCCTCCGAAATTTTCAACGGATACCGCCGCGGAGCTTGGCACGATCCTGCACAAGGCATGAGTCTGGAAGAGCGAAATTCCTTCGCCATGCAAGATGTAACCAGCTCCGACTGGCTCGGCGAAAACTTCGGCGTCCGCTTCCGCTATAATGCGATTGGCGATGTTACGGCGAACCACATCGTTCCCCCCTCCCAATCATTCGGCATTACGGACGGCGTCTCCGCTGTTGCGATGCACGCCGGCTCCACGCTAGCCATCCTCGATCCAGAGAAAGCGAAGGGCATTGTATATCTGCCTCCCACCAACGCGGCATGGAATTTCGCCGTAGATCAGGGCGTATATGAAGGCGGCGGCATTGACGAAGGACCGTATGCAGCCATCGCCAAGGTTGGCGCAGGCAAAGCCGCATTCATCGGCGACTCCTCTCCGGTCGAAGACATTACTCCGAAGTATGTGCGTGAAGAGACTGGCGCTGCCAAGCGAACCTACGACGGGTTCTCGGAGCAAGATGATGCCGTCCTTCTCGTCAACATCATCAACTGGCTGGCCGAACAGGAGAGCTATACGAAGCTGGCCGATGTGCCTGGGCTTCAACTGGACTCCCCGACGACATTGCTGCCCATGGAGGAGCCGTCTGCATCGACCGAGCCCCAGCCCGAGCCTTGGGCTGCACCGGCAGCCGGTTACAAATGGTGGGACAACTGCACATTCAAGCCCGGCTCCTATGGATATGACCCGGCCTGCCATGATACGGGCGGTCCGGTCATCGGCGAAGAAACGAACGACTTGTTCATCTCCGAATATATCGAAGGTTCCAGCTACAACAAAGCTTTGGAAATTTACAACGGCACTGGCGCAACAGTCGATCTGTCCGCCTACACGATCGCCCAGTCCAATACAGCAACGGAAATTGCCTTGAGCGGACAGCTTGCGCATGGCGAGGTTTTTGTTCTGGCGCACGCCAGCGCTGCTCCGGCAATCCTCTCCGTGGCCGATCAAACTACTGGCAGCATTGTCTACAATGGCGACGATGTCGTCACACTGAAGAAGAACGGCTCGTCTGTCGATGTCGTCGGTGTGGAAGGAACCGTCTTCGGGGAAAACCAGACACTCGTCCGCAAAGAATCGGTCACATCCGGCAGAACGGCTTACCAAGCCAATGAATGGCATGTTTATCCGCAAAACACATATACGTATCTAGGCTCGCATACGGTCAATCCGCCCGCTAGTGCAATATGGACAGAATCGTTCGAGAACGGCGCAAAGGGCGCATATGCAGACGGCAATGTGAGCCTGGATTCGGGCAGCTGGGCGTTCCATAATGCCCTTATCGGAAATTTGGCAACCGATCGCAAAAACGGCTCCCAGGCTGTTCGCATTCGGGCAACCGGCACCCTTGGCATGAACTTCGATGTGAACGGAGCTGGCAGCGTCAGGCTGCAGGTAGCCAATTTCGGCAATGACTCGAGCGCCGCCTGGCAGCTGCAAAAGTCGACCAACGGCGGAGCCTCTTGGACCCATGTAACATCTGCCGCTGCCGCGACTTCTACGCTGACCGCTCATACGATCACGGTGAACGAATCCTCTCCTGTCCGCTTCCGCATCCATGTCACCGGCCCGTCCGGCCAGCGCTTGAATGTCGATGACTTCGAAATCTTGAACTAGCGCATCCATGGTTGCGGCGGCAGTGATGGATTCGCACCGGATTTGCGTGCGCATCTGCACCAGCCTTGTTGCAGCTTGTCGCCTGAACATCGTTCCGGGCATATTGCATAACCATTCCCGTCCGGCTGCCGCCATGCAGGCCATATGCTACAAAAAGCCGTTCCTCTTGTCCTTCAGACAAGGGGGGCGGCTTTTCCAACGGATGAGGCTTCCGCCAGTTGCGCTTGACGAAAAAAAAGGGCAATTAGCGTCTCTCCCTTGCGGAAGAGCGCCTTGCCCCTCTTTCAGCTTCAGAACATTCCCGATCCGCGCTTGACAAGCGGCTTCAAGATCAGCTCGGCAACGCCAGTTGCATTGTGCTCCTCTTCAATACAGCTAAAGTGATTGCCCGCAACTTCAGTCACTTCCAATTCGCCAAGGCAAATGTCCCGCCAGAAATCCAGCGTCATGTACTCCGTACCGGGCAAAAAGCTGAACGGCTCTGCCGCCAACAAAAATCGAATATTCCCCATATATGGCGGAGGGGTAAATCGGGCAGCCTTAAAGCTTTGGCGGTACAGCCGGAACAATCCTTCCGCCATCTCAACTGGCATTTGCTCTCCGGTCGCCTTCTCAATCGCGCCGACATATGCCGCGAAGCGTTCCCGCATGCTGACAGCCGCCAGATTGCGAAACAGTTCCCCCACTTTGTCCAGACCCGCATCTCCCCCAATGGCGCAGGAAGAACCTTGCGGAATGCTTCTATTGTTCTTTTCGAAAATATGCAGCAGCCCGCGCACGATTTCGTCGGCATCCGCATCGCCGAAGCCGGCTTCCTGGATGGAAGTATTCAAGTTAGGGAGAAACAATGACTCGATGGCGATGTCATCGTCGATATCGAACAGCACAGGGTGGCTGTCGATCAACACGAGATCGTCCAGGAGGACGCCTCTCTCCACGAGGCGTCTTGCCACTTCAATGGCGATTAACCCGCCCAAGCAATAGCCGATAAGCTGCATGCGCCGATGTCCGCCTTCCAACAAGCGCGCGGTGTAATCTTCGGCAATTTGCTCGATGAGTTCGGACGGTTCGATGGCGCAGTATTTCTCCGTATCCGCCACAGTTATGCCAATGACAGGTCCCAATTGTTGAGCATTCAAGCGCTCCAGGAGCAATTGAAAGCAATTCATTGTGCCCAGACCCGCATGGAAGACAACCCGGAGCGGCCCAGTCTCCCCGCCTCCATATGGTGTGAGCACAGCATTGCTTGACCCTTCAGCCGCATTCGCCGGTGAGGCTTCGTGTTTCTGTTCGTATTCTCGGCTATGGGAACGGATGAATGCTGCCAGCGCGGCGACCGTCGGGTAATTCAGCATCTGCCTGAGCAACGCGTCATAGGGAATCTCCCCTTGCCCTGGTTCCTCGGCAAGCTTGTCGCGCAGCTTCCCGGCTACTTGCGCCATAATGAGCGAATCGGCCCCCAGCTCATAGAAGCTTTGCGATCTGCCGATGCCGGGAATCCCCAACGCCTCCGACCAAATCGCCGCAAGCCGGACTTCCAGCGCGTCCGCGCTTTCCTCGCCGCTGCCAGCGGCTGCATGCTCTAGCGTTGGTTTCGGGCGCCACGTCTGCAGCTTGCGGCGATCCAGCTTGCCGTTGCCCGTTAACGGCAGCGCATCGACGAGCTGCAAGTGGGACGGCAGCATCGAAGCCGGCAGATGCAGCGAGAGGTAATCCTCCAGTTCCCGCACGCTGACCTGAGCCCTGTCCTGTTTCATACGTTTTGCGAACAGATGGAAGCCCAGCACTGACAGTTTGTGCTGCTCCGCAGGCAAAGACAAAATCGGTTCGTCTCCGTATTCCTGCAGCAACTGCAGCCAACCGTCGCGATTCAAATAAGACGAGCGGATGCGCAGACGATCGCCCGGTTCTGTCATCATGAACGCCTGAGAAGCCATGATCCAAGCATGCTCCGCAGTCGGTTCCGTGAAGACAAGCCAGCCGCCAGGACAAATCAGTTCGGCCAAGCGGCTCAAGCTAGCCGGAATGTCACGGGCATTCTCCAGCACACCGGCCGCGAGCACAACGTCAAAGCTGTTAGGCGCAAGTCCCTGCTCCCGGTAATCCCGATCCACATCGAACAGACCGAAACGGATACCCGGGAATTGGCCGAAGCGGGCCTTGGCCCCCGGAATAAAGAACGAGGACACATCCGTAAACCAATATTCCACCTCGATTCCTTCCAATGCGTTCAATACGTTGGCCGTAGTGGCCCCCGTACCGGCGCCGACCTCCAGAATCCGCAGCGGTCTTCCTGAGTCGTGCTGCGCGATGCGCTGGAGAAGCGCACATATGCAGCGGTTAAGATACCCTGCCATGAGATGATCGACGTACAAGGAGCGAACCAGATCAAGCTTGCCTTCGGGAAACAGCAGCGCAACAGGGTCCTGTCGTCCGCCCAGCAGCTCCGGCAGCCGTTCGGCATTGCTCCGCACGTAGGCGATGAAGCCTGCCGAGCTCAGCTTGTTCGTCCAGGCTGTCTCGGCTTGTTCCCAATATCGGCTTATGCTCCTCGCATCCGGCTCCTCTGGACAACTGTAATGGCCGCCAGGGTGCGCACGCAGCAAGCCGGCTTCCGTCAGCATGTCAATCCAGCGTCGAACGATCCATCGAAATCGGGAATCAATGCCAGCGTGCTCTACAATGTCTGATAGCGCGTGCTTCTCCCCTCCCGCAAAGAGCCCGAGCTTGAACAGGGCATCCAGCATCGAGTGGAGAACGGCTGTGTCCAGCTGCTCCGCAGCCATAGCGATTTGGGCTTCGGCAAGGCCGTCGCCGCAAGCCCCGATCTGCTCGTCAATGCCAGCAACGAGCTTATCGAACTCGGCTTGTTCCACAGCTTGGTTCCGCTCCTGCTTGCGGGCAAGCTCCACGGCGCCGAGCAAGGATGCCTCCTCGCCCGCGCCATCCGCCACCACCCCGGCGGCCGCAACGGCAGGATGCTTCAGCAACGCCGACTCGATCTCGCCCAGCTCGATTCGGTGTCCCCGGATCTTGACCTGGTGATCCTCGCGCCCAAGGAACTCGATCTCGCCGCCTGGCAAGTAACGGCCCAGATCGCCGGTGCGATAAAGCCGCTGACCGTCTGCAGGATGCGGGAAAAAGCGCTTTTGTGTCATTGCGGTATCGCCCAAGTACCCCTCGGCCAAGCCCTCCCCGGTAATATACAACTCCCCGGTTGCCCATACGGGACAATCGCGCATGGACGCATCCAGCACCCGGAACCCTTGATTGGCGAGCGGTCGCCCGTAAGGGATGCTTTGCCACTCCGGTTGAAGTCCCTGGTATACATGATAATTCGACCAAATCGACGCTTCCGTAGCGCCGCCCAGACTGATGACCTGCGCCGTGGGCAATCGGCGAATCAGGCGGTCCGGCAAGGCAAGGGGAATCCAGTCTCCGGACAGCAAGGCCAGACGAAGACGGGGCAGCATGACTTGGGGCTCGGATTCCAAATAGGCGACCAGCATCTGCATCAATGCCGGCACAGAATTCCACACTGTGACTTCATGTTCGGCCATCAGCGCCGTCCAATGCGACGGATCGGTCAATCTGTCGGCGCTTGGATAGACCAATGTACCTCCTTCGGATAGCAAGCCGAAGATGTCATAAACAGACAGATCAAAGCTCAGTTGGGCAAGTCCCAGCACGGTGTCTTCCGGGCCAACTCCGAAGCGGCGATTCATATCCGCAATGGTGTTGCCCGCCGCGCGGTGGCTGATGACGACGCCTTTGGGCTGCCCCGTCGAGCCGGAAGTGTAGATCACATAAGCGGGCAGGTCCGGGTTGCCTCCGGACTGGAACGCATACGCCGGAATAGGCTGTAACCGGTCCGCTTCGATGGCGACCGCATGATTGGGCCACGGCAGGCGAGTCGTTGAAGCGGTCAAGACAAACCGAATGTCTGCTTGCTCCAGCATGGCCATGCGGCGAGGCTCCGGCTGCTTCGGATCAATCGGGACGTAGACAGCTCCCGCAGCCAATGCTCCAATAACTGCTGCAACCTGATGCGCACTTTTGTCCATCACGACAGCAACCCGCTCCTGAGCGGCGCAGCCCAACGCCTTTAACCGATCCGCCACCGCAGCAGCCTGCTGAATCAGCGCACCGTACGTCCATTGGCCTGTGCTGTCGATAACGGCTGGGCGATCCGGGGCCTTCGCCGCTTGTGCCAGCACCAGCTCGTGCAACGGACGCGCAGACAAGGGCGCTTGCGTCGCATTGACCCGCTGTCGTTCCGTAAGCTGCCAAGCAGGCAGCGCGACGGCTTCAACCGAATCCCAGCGTCGATCGGATACCGCCAGCGCATGCAGCAATTCCTCGAAGCAGCCAAACATATCATCGACCATTCGGTCGGGGAAGACGCCTTCGCGCACATCCCAATTGACCTGAAGGCCCGCCGGGCTGTCCATCGCCTGGCAATCGATGAAGACTTGCGGCGTCTGGCTGATGCCGCACCCGCCAATTTGGCCCGTCAACGGCTGGCCCGGTTCAACCAGACCAATCGCGCTGGTGAACACCACTGGCATCAATGCCGCATCTCTGCCTCGCCGACGCGCAATCTCCCGCATCGCCTCGACCCCGGAATACAGGCGGTGATCCAGATCCTCGAACAACTGTTTCTGCATAGCTTTCGCTTGCTCGCCGAACGTTTTCTCCCCGTTCCAATCGACAGCCAGCAAGTTGACCGATGTAAAATCGCCGACAATGTTATGCACCTGGGGATGCAGCGGCAGCCGATTCAACATCGTCAGGTTGAGACTAAACTGGCTGCGCCGGCTCCACCTCTCGATAACGGCGGCATAAGCGGCAAGCACGGCCGCGGTTGGCGTCAGCCCTTGCTTTTGCGCGCGCTGCTTGAGCCCTTCCCAGGCCGCTTGGTCCAGATGAAGGAGGCGGCGCCGAAACCGGGCGGCGCTGTCCCCGACAGGCTGTCTCGCCATAGGCAGATCGGGCGCTGTCGGCAAGGCGTCAATCCGGCCAAGCCAGTAATCTTTGTCCCGGACATAGGCAGCAGTCTCCTTCAAACCGCGCTCCGTGAGCAAATAGTCGCGGAAGCTGAGCGGAAGATCGGACAGCTGTCTGCGATCCGGCGCACTGTACAGCGCCTCAAACTCTGCCAATAGCAACCAGATGCTGGCCCAGTCGGCGATCAGAAAATCCACCGAAACATGCATAATCGCGCAGTCGCTCATGCGGGTTACGCCAATCCCGAATAAGGGCCAGCGATCCGTCTCGTACACGCGGTGGCCCATCTCCTCACGTATCTCGGCAAGCCTCGCCTGCGCTTCGCGAAGCTCCCGCAGGTCGGTGTAAGCCACCTTCAGCTTCGGCACACTCTCCATGACGCGCTGCTGTCCGTTCGGATCGATTGTCGCCCGAAGCATGTCATGGCGCTGCACAAGCCTGTTCCAGGCAGTCTCCGTTCGTTCCGGATCAAGCTCCGGATAATGCAGCTCCAAGTAGATGTGGCAAGCTACTCCGCCATAGCCAAACAGGTCGCGTCGCCCCAACAAATAAGCCGACTGCACATCGGTAAGGGGAAAAGGTTCAAACCGGGACGCCGGGTCGGGTGTAACCGTCGCCGCCCGCGCCTCTGCGCGCAAGGCTTCGAGCAGCTCCGCCTTATTGGCTTTCAGCAGCTGCAAATCACTGTCTGCGAACGAATCTTTGCGTGCCCGGTAACGCAGCCTCCCGTCCTCCTCCCATACATCCGTACCCGCCTGACGGAGCTGCATAAGCAGCTCGGCGCCGTTGACTTTAAGATGATGCGGCATCAATCTATCCCTCCTGTTCCTTCGTATATCGGCCATTGCGGTTGGCCTGCTTCTGCCCCGGGGGCTGCCGTAGCAAATACAGCGCCATGCAAGCGGCCCGGGTCCGGCGTATGTGTCAAGCCGGAGAGACATACCTCAAGCACCCCCGTCTGTGGCGACGGGACAACTTTCAGCCAACGGTCTCCATTGACCAGAGTCTGAAACGATGGCAGATGCTCCTCGGCAACTCCCATCTTGACCCACTCCACACGGCTTGCTCCGTTAGGGTGTTCGATGCGGTCAGGGCGCTGGGGAGGATCGTACGCGGAAACGACAAATGGCAAGCCTAGCGGCTCCGTCGCAAACAGACTATAGTTCACCTTCAATCCGTCAGGCCGGGTTCTTCTGCCATGAATCAGCCGCGAGGTGGAGATTCCCGCCCTGTTGACGGCCGATTTGACCGCTTTCAGATCCTGTATGCGCTTCGCTCCCGCTCCTTCTCGCTCATCCGGTTCCAACGCAACATCGCACCAGCCTTGCGGAGATCGGGACCAGTAAGCCCACCGCTTGCCCGCAACCCGTCCATAAACCAAGCCTAGCGGCGGAATGAGAACCGTAAGCGGCTTCGGTATTTGAAAAAATTCAATAAACGGGCCTTCCTCAAACCACAGCAAGGCGTTAAGCGACCGTTCCGGCGCACTGCCCCATTCGACGGAAAATCCCTCCGCTTCTAAATCCCGGACAACCTCGGCAATATTGTTCACCCTGCACAAAATGTGACTGCATTTCAGCATCTTAACCCTTCCTCACTGCAAACAGTTTTTGACCAAGCGGCGCAAGCGGGTGCGATTCGTCCGGCAACACCGTCACTTCCCGGGCACCCGCCCGGTCGAACACGTCGAGCCACTGCCCGACGGACATGAAGGTAGTGTTCGTGTTCCTCCTGTCGTCCTCCGGAACCGTCATCATAAACGCTTGCGAAATCAACATTTCCGTAAATTCCTTGACCGGCTCAGTGACGAGCAGCCATCCTCCCGGCACCAGGCATTCCAGCAAGTCTTGCACGATCCGATCCGTATCGCGCGCATTGTTCAGCATCCCCGCCGCGATGACGATATCGACGCTTTCCGGTTGTAATCCTTGCGCAAACAGGCTTTGATCGATATCGACAAGCTGATACCGCATCCACGGGCAATCGCTGTAACGTTCACGGGCAGCCGCCATAAAAAAGCGGGAGATGTCGGTAAACAGATACTCCAGCTCCAGCCCGTTCGCATGAGCGGCTTTCAGCCTGCTCGCGACCGCATCCGTCGTCGCCCCCGTGCCGGCGCCGACTTCCAGAATGCGCAAGCCAGCTTGCCCGGCCGTCAGCGCAGCGGATGCGGCCAGCTTGGCGTCGGCGATGCGCTGTACGGCATCGGCTGCCGACTGGTTCAGATAACGCGCAATGGCGGTATCGCGGTACAGCGCATGGGCGATGTCCATGCGTCCTTCGGGGAACAGCAGCAGCGCTGCTTGCTGTTCGTCGCGCATTAGCTGCTGAAGCCGTTCGGCGTTGGCGATCAGGTAGTCCACAATGCGGCGGGAGCCGAGCTTGCCGGCCCATGCTTCCATCGCCGACTGCCAGCGCAGCTCCACCACGTCTTTCGTGATCTGTTCCACAGCGAGGAAGCCGTTCCGGCGCTTGACCAAGTACCCGCGTTCCGCAAGCACCCGCAGCCAGCGCAGGACAACAGGCTGATGGCGCGGCGCAACCTTGGCGGCGGCAAAAATGTCTGTCTCGCTGTACGCTTGCTCTGACGCTGTCAGCGTTCCCTGTGATTGCAGGGCGAACAGCATGGATGACAGGGCAGCGGCATCCAGCCTTTCGACGCAGGCGATCACTTGGCTGGCGCTCAACTCCTGTATGGCCGTCGCAGCCTGTTCCGCGTCAGGGGACCCGGCGCTTGCCTGCGATGGAGCAGCACGTTCTTGAGCGTCTTCCGCTATGAGCGCAGCCGCCTCAAGCAAGCAGTCAACCGACAATGGCTGGTGGCCGCGATGCTGCCGCAGCACCGGGTATCCCAGCGCCTGGGTCAATTGTTGCCACTGCCGGGAACACAGCAGCTCTTGCTGCGCTCTTGTATCCGCAACGGTATCTCCGCGAATCATGCTGCTCATCTGCAGCAGATCCCGTCCAATCGCGCGCGGCCACTGTTCCAGAAGAATGTCCCTGTAGCTGTCGGTTGCTGCCGGTCCCAGCACTTGCTCGCTGCGCGCAAGCAGATGCGCGTGCGCCCCTGCCTTCAGCTCGCCGGGAATGTCGGGAACATCGGGAACGTGCAGACGGGGACGCCAGACGACAGGGCCGTGGGTATCGACGAGCGACAGGCTGCCGCCAGCGACTCCAATCGTCAAGCTGTGCAGCAGATGCAAATAATTGTCCGGATCTTCGGGATTGACTTCATTGTGGGCCCTTAGCGTGATCGGAATGTTGCCGAGCAATCCGCTTAGCACCTGAAACGGTCCGTCGTCCTTAAGCACATGGTTAATTGTCCACGGGCGAATGGACGGCAAGGCTTCCATCAGCATATGCATCATCGGATAGGAAACCTGCGTAGCGCATGCCGCATCGATGTACAGCGCCTGCTGCTGCTCCAGCAAGACGCGGGCGCATGCGATAAAACGGCGCACAGCGGGCAAATGCGCGTACAGATCGCCAGTCATATAATGAACGCCGTTCTGCCGCGCCGCCCGCAGACAATCCGCCAGATCCTTGTGATGGACCGGTTGTTCCTGAATGACGTGGACGCCGCGCGCCAGCAGCTCAAGCGTCAGCGCTGTCCCGTCTCCGCCCATGACGCCGGACCGCAGGACGACGCAGGCGAGATCCAGGCGATCGGGGAGCTGCGCGATCTCGGTATAGAGCGGGACCCCGCAACGCTCTGCGCAGAGCTTGGAGCGTTCGCTGCCCTTGCCTAGCAGACCGACGAGTTCGAATTGATCGGGGAGCGCTGTGACCGCCTCAAGATAGAACTGTCCGAATCGGGAGCCGCATACTACCGTCCGCAGTCTGTTATGTCCGTTCATGATTCACCCCCGCTCTCGCTTCCATGACGGAATGCGCAAGATGAACGTCCTGCTCGCCCAGCACATTCATCATGTTGACCGGAGATACCCCTTCTGCCGCATACTTGCAACCTGGCGCCCTCCCGCCGTCCTCCAGCACCAGTCTGGCGGCATTGGCAGCGACCATGCCGGACAACGTGTTCCAATCATTGTTGTACAACAGCGTTGCCCCCAGCCGCAGCGGCTTGCCGTCTTTGCGGCCTTCTGCAAGCAGATGGAACATGCTGTATGCCTGGGCCGGCTGCTTGTACGCGCCGAATTGTTCAACCAGCATTCGGGCAGACGCCAGCTTTTGCTCCTCCGTCTTGTACAGTTCCAGCGCTTTGATCGTCATGAACTTGTTCAGTATCGCGTTGTCTGGGTAGGTGTTATAAAACATGGCCTCGCGGAAACGCCGACTTCGGGCAATCGATAAAAATTCATCGTGCAGGACCGGATAGACGTTCCGTTCGCCCGCAGGGGGAGGCAATGGATAGCTGCGCGGAAACGGACGATCCATTTTGCTGGCTTCGCCGTTCTTGCCGTACATCATTCCCCGTCCGGTATCTTCCTGAATGCTGCAGACGATGTCATACGCTGCGTTCAGTGAAAAGCCGCCGTTGCCTGCAAAAAACAATTCAAGCAATTCGACCTCATCCAGCCCCGTTTCCGCCACATATGCCGGGAACATCTCGGACAAGCCGGGGTATACGCCTGCCGAGACCAGAAACGTCAGCCGCTTCTCTTCGATTTCCCGGTTTGCGCTCCGCAATCGCTTGTACAGATGCTCGTCTCCCGAAACATCCACGTAATGAACGCCGTGTTCGAGGCAAGCAGAAGCAACCCGGTCCAAGACTTGCTTCGACGGCCCCGCACAATTAATGACGACATCGCAGCTGCCCGTGAAGCGGCGAAGCGATTCGCTATCGTACACATCCACATGCATGAAGACGGCTCTCGGTTCCGCGCGGCGGTATTGTTCACGCAGCTTCTCGGGATTCCTTCCGCCGAGTACGATGGGGAATTCGGCGGAACCGAGCATGGTCTCCACCGCTCCTCTTCCGACTTGCCCGGAAGCCCCTAATATACCGATCGTTCTGTTCTTCACCGCAATCGCCTCCTTCTTGCTTCAAATAATGCCTTCTTCATAGGCCGCCGCCTGACCCCTCTCCGCCGCTTTCTTCTCGATCAACCGGGCAAGCTGACCAATATTGGGAGCATCGAACAGATCTTGCAGCGACAAATCGATCTGATAGCGTTCTTTCAATACGTTCATGCATTGGATCGCGCGCAGGGAGTCCCCTCCTAACTCGAAAAAACCGTCATCCAGCCCTACCTGCTTACAGCCGAGAACCTCCTCCCAGACGCTTGCGAGCTTCTCCTGAAGCTCCGTGGCCGGGGCGGCGCGCTTTCTGCCCGCCGTTCTCGCACCAGCCTTCGCCAGAGCCCCCAGCGCCTTTCTGTCCACCTTCCCATTCGCTGACAAGGGCAGTTCCTCCAGCAGCACGAACGAGGTCGGCACCATGTAATCGGGCAGCTTTTGCCGCAGGGCGTCGGACAGCCTTGTCGGGTTGAACGTGCTGACCTGTTCGGGCCCCTGCGCCATAATGATGCACTGGTCGTATGCGTCTGCTGCACCGCTGCTTTCCGGCAATGACATCGTCCGCGCAAATCCTTGTTCCGCTAAAGCCTCCAGCCATTTAGCTGCCGGAAGCAGGGGAAGACAAGTTTCCTTCCGCTCGTCTTCAAAATGGCTGAACCCGTCCTCCAAAAATCCGACGGTCGTCAGCATCAGCCGACTGTTCCGCGTCGCTTCACCGAAGATCAAATACCCGCCGGGCGCCAGCATACGCTTCAGATGCCCCAGTGTCGCTTCCAGATTGCGGGCGCGATGCAGCGTATTGTCTGCGACAATGATGTCGAATTCGTGAAGCGCAAATCCTTGCTGCAGCGGACTGTTGTTCATATCGAACAAACTGTATTCGATCGGAGCCGCTTCGCCCCATTTCTGCTTGGCCTGATCCGTGAAGAAAGAAGATTCGTCGGCATACAAGTACCGTCCCCTTCCTTCACAGAGGGGCGCAAGCGTGTCCGCCAGCCCTCCCGCTCTCGATCCGAGTTCCAGCACCCGTATCTCTTTGTCCGCAGGATAACCATTGAGGATAGTGCGGAACAGCTCGCGGCACAGTCCGATGGAATACGATCTCGCAAGGTTGAAGCCGCTGAGCGCTTCCGCCGTCAGGAAGGAATCCTCGGTCAGGAACAGCTCGCGCGGATCGGTATCGCCTCTCAGCAGAGCGGTCATCGCTGCTTTCCCGCGGCGGAACCCTTCGCTCAACGCCTGCGCTTTCTCCGACATGCCCGGGAACCGGGTCCAATCGAAGCACGACAGTTCATGCTGCGCATTGCCGAACGGGAGGACGTTCTGATAGCGACCGTCCCCTTCCTTCCGCAGCAGCCCCTCTTCCGCCAGCACATCCAGCCAATGAACGAACAACGACCGGTAACGGGGATGCAGCTGGTAACGGCGCATGCATGCGTCAACGGCATAGCGCTCCCCCTCGCGAGCGAATATGCCCAAGCTGGCAAGCGTATCGCACATCGCTGCAACGCTTAAACGATCGGCGTAATCCATGAAAGCGCCAATTGCCTCACCATGGACAGCCTCCGCGAGTTGCGACGCTTGCAGCAGGCCGGTGCTGCAGAGGGTAAGCCACCGTTCCCCGCTGACGGCTGAATCCACGCGCTCGGTTTCAAGCAACGATAGTCCTTCGCCATCGCCGGGAACGATATAGACTACCAATTGCTTGTCGCCGGAAGGCTCGCTCACAGCGGCGACGGCGTCTTTTACCCCATCCAACTGCTTCAGCGCCGCTTCGATCTCGCCCAATTCAATCCGATGGCCCCGGATTTTGACCTGGAAGTCCTCCCGTCCGAGAAACTCGATCGTGCCGTCCGGCAAATAACGGCCCAGATCGCCAGTATTGTAAAGGCGCTCGCCGGTCCGCGGATGACGGATAAACCGTTCGTTCGTTTTGGCTTCGTCGTTCCAATAGCCTTGGGCAAGCCCAATTCCGCCGATGTAAAGTTGGCCCGGTACCCATACAGGGCAGTCCCCCATCCACGCATTCAGCACATAATAGCGCTGATTCGTCATCGGACGGCCATACGGTATGCTCCTCCAGCTCGGGTCGACTTCCCCAATCGGGTACAAATTCGACCAAATGGACGCCTCTGTCGCCCCGCCCAAGCCGATTACCTCTACCCCGGCAATTTGCGCCTGGATCTTGCCTGGCAATTCAAGCGGAATCCAGTCCCCGCTGAGCAGCACCAGGCGAAGAGACTGGGGCAGAGCTTTGCCGCTTCCGGCAGCATGCTCCAGCAGCATTTGCATCAGCGCCGGAACCGTATTCCACACCGTGATGCGCTCTTGTTCCAGCCAGGTCAGCCAACTGCCCGGATCTCTCGTTTGCTCCGCCTCGGGCATCACGATCGCCGCTCCTGCAGCCAGCATGCCGAACATATCATACACCGACAGATCAAAGTTCAAATGCGATAAAGCGAGCACCCGGTCCGCAGGCCCGACAGCAAAGCGGCTGTTCACATCCAAGATGGTGTTCACCGCGCCGCGGTGATCAATCATGACTCCTTTGGGGACCCCCGTCGAACCCGAGGTATAAATGACGTAAGCCAGATCGTCCGGGTTCCTGTCAGGCGAATCAACCTTGCCTGTCGCAGGTGCGAGATGATCGATGTAGATGCGTTCAACTCCTTCCGGCCAGTCCAGCCGCTCGTCCAGCCACGATTGGGTCAGCACCACGCCGACGTTGCCGTCGCGCAATATCTGAGCGCGCCTCTCCCCGGGATGGGCCGGATCGACAGGCAGGTAGGCGGCTCCGGACTTCAGAATGCCGAGTGCGCCGACGACCTGCTCCCACCCTTTCTCCATGATGACCGCTGTAAGCGTATTGGGCTTTGCGCCTTTTGTCCGCAGCAGTTGTGCCACAGCGTCCGATCGGCGGCGCAGCTCCTCGTAGGTCAAGATGCGGTCGGAACAGATGATGGCTGGACGATCGGGCTGCATGGCCGCCTTTGCGGCGAACAAACCGTCGAGCGTATTCCGGGATACAGGGGCTTCCGTACGGTTCGCCTCGATTCTCCCCTCGAGCCGGGGGATCGATAGAAGAGCAGGCATTTCGGCTCGCCACGCCTGTTCTTCTTCAGCCAATCGCCGCAGCAACTGGCAATAGGCCGCAAACATGTCGTCCAATAGCCCCGACGGAAATAGCCCCGCTACAGCGTCCCAAATCAGCAGCAATTGTCCGTCTTGCTCGACGACCTGATGATCCAGCCATACTTGCGGCGTCTGCGTAATGTTGTAGACCAGCTTGCCCAGCCACTTGCCGCCAGACTCTCCTTCGTCCCACTGGTCGACGCCAAGGGCGCTCGTAAATACGACCGGCATCGCAACACCGTTGTGGACGCCGTTTGTTCTCGCCAGCTCACGCTGCACCTGCACTCCTCCGACATAGGGATGGTCCAGGTCCCGCCAAAGCTGCTCCTGCAATTTTCGGGCACGCTCCACAAAGGTCGCCCCGGACGAATGGTCTGCGGCCAGCAGCGTAAGCGAAGTGAAATCGCCCACAATTTGCGGAACCTCGGGATGCAGCGGCAGCCGGTTGAACTGGGTCAGATTGATCGTGAACCGGGGCTGCCTGCTCCATACCGCCAGCACTTCGGCATAGGCCGCGAGCAAAATGCCCGAGGGAGTCACGCCTGCCTCTGCCGTCCGTTTCTTAAGCTGCCGCCATGAGTCGCGATCCAGACGGGCATCCAAACGAGTGAACCGTTGCCCTGAGAGAGACTCCGGGTTTTGCGCAAGCGGCAAATCCGGAGCCGGCGGCAGGTCGGGCAACCGGTTGAACCAATACGCCCGGTCGCGCTCATACAGCTCCGACTCTCTCAGCTGTTCCATAGCCAGCACATAATCCCTGAATGACAAAGCCAGCGGGCTCAGACTGGCATCCGGTTGCTGATACAGCCGATTCCATTCGCTAAGGAGGTGGAACATGCTCCAGCCGTCGAACAGCAGGTTGTCGAAACTGATATGAAGGCGTACCTGATTGTTGCCGAACACCGACGCCCGTACATCGAACAACGGCCACTCGCAGGCGGACAGAACCTGGTGGGACATTTCCTCCCGCACCCGGTTCAGTTCCGCTCGGACAGCATCGGCATCCCGTCCGCGCAAATCTGCGACGGCGATTCGGTAGGGCGGCACATGCTCCAAAATTTGCTGGCGCTGACCGTCTTGCAAGATCACTGCCCGCATCATGTCGTGCTGCTCAATCAGTCGCTGCCAGGCGCGATTGATCCGTTCCAGATCCAAATCTGTCCCTTCGAGCTCAAAATAGCAGTGCGTGGATACGTTGCCCAATGCATAAACACCGCTTCGGCCAACCCAGTAGGCTTGCTGGATTTCGGTCAATGGAAAGGGAGCATGCCGATCTTCGGGAGAAGGCACGATCTCAGGCAGACGGACGACGGCCTCGGCGCTCTGCTCCTTCTCCTGGATAAGCGCCTGTATGCGCTCGGCCAGCTGGGCAATGGTCGGACGCTCGAACACACTCCCCAGGGAAAGCTCAATCTCAAACTTGTCGCGCGCCATGGCGCCCAGCTTGATGGCCAGCAAAGAGTCCCCGCCCAAGGTGAAGAAGTTGTCGGTCAGCCCGACAGGCTCCACTACGAGAAGCCGGCTCCACATCGCCGCAAGCTCCTGTTCGACGGGCGAGCGCGGCTCCGCCACAGCTTGATCCGCTGTGACCGATCTTAAGGAAGACGGCACGGGCAACGCCTGCCGGTCAACCTTCCCGTTAGCAGACAGCGGCAGCTGATCCAAGGGAATGATCGTCGCAGGCACCATATATTCGGGCAGCTTCCGCCGCAGCTGTTCGATCAACGGCTCCGGATTGAAGCGCTTGACGCCAATCGGCGCCAATGCGGCGATCACCTGCTGTCCGTACATGCCAGCAGGCTCGTCTTGCCCCGGGAATGCAGCGGCTTCCGCAAACGATGCTGACTTTAGAAGACGCACCCATCTGTCCGCCGCAAGGAGCGGCAAGCGGGTCGCCGCCCGTTCATCTTCAAATCGGGTAAAGCCGTCCTCCAAATAACCGGCGCTGATCTGCTGCAACCGGCTGTTGCGGGTCATTTCCGTCATCAGCAGCAAGCCTCCCGGCGCCAGCAGAGAGCGAATATGCGCCAGTGCTTTGCCAATGTCCCGAACGCGGTGCAAGGAATCGGCTGCAATCACGATATCGTAGCTATGCGAAGGGAACCCCTGCGACTGCGGCGGCTGGTTCATATCCAGCAGCCTGTACTCCATAAGCGAAACGTGATTCCATCTGTTCTTCGCCAAATTCAAAAAGTAAGCGGATGGATCGGTGCACGTATAGACTGCCTGATCGGGCACAAGCGTCTCAACCAGGAATTCGGTGAGCTCGCCGTTTCTTGCACCGATTTCCAGAATCCGTATCGGCTCCGCTCCAGATCGCTCCCGGACCGCTAGCTCAAGCACCCTTCTGGCAATGTCGTTCCGGTAGCCGGCGCCTGGCATCGACCGAATCAGACTGTCTGGAGACAGATCGCGGTCGTCGGCGAAGAACAACTCGAGCGGATCGACCTCGCCTTTCAGCATCTCCATGTGGGCGTGCTCCATCTGCCGCACATACTGCAGCAGACCGTGCGCACGTTGTTCCCATTCGATATAGTCCCTGCCGGACGCTCCCGTTTCTGCCAGGTCTTTCGGCAGCATTCGGGTGCTGATCCAGCCGCCTGTCCCGTCTTTGCTCAACATGCCTTCCTCTTCCAAAATGCCAAGCCACTGGCATACCAGTTCCCGATAGCGAGCATGAATACCGCCTTGGTGCATAAGCGACTCCACCGTCTGCCGCTCCCCCGGCTGGAGAAACACGCCCGCCTGGTCAAGCACCCGACCTATTTGACAGACGCTCAACCGCTCCGCAAACGACCAAAACCGATGAAGCGCCTCAGGGGGAATCTGTTGCGGCAACGCCTCCCGGGACTGGTTTCGTCCGGCGTCTGTCAACAAGCTCCAATATTCTGCGCTCTTTTGCGGATCGACGCTTTCGAGCGCAAACAAAGCTTCGCTATCCGAATGGGGCACAACATATCCCGCAAGCTGTCTGGTTCCGCGGGGATCGCCCGTCGCCGCAACGACAGCGTCGCGCACGCCCGGATGCTGCCGCAACGCCGTTTCAATCTCACCCAGCTCAATGCGATGCCCTCTGATTTTGACCTGGAAATCCTGACGGCCCAGGAACTCCATCGTGCCGTCCGGCCAATACCGGCCCAGATCGCCTGTGCGATACCAGCGGGAGTCATTCCATTCGACGAAGCGCTCCGCGGTAAGCTCAGGCTCCCCGCGGTATCCTGCCGCTACGCCGGCCCCGCCGATCCACAGCTCGCCGGTTGCCCATTCGGGGCAGTCCCTTCCCTTGTCGTCCACAATCCGATACGCCTGGTTGGACAGCGGACGGCCATACGGAATCGATGTCCAGTGCGCGGGCAACGGCACCGCAACCTCATGATAGTTGGACCAGATGGATGCCTCCGTGGCTCCCCCCATGGCTACCAGGAGGCTATGTTCGGCAGCCTGGTTCAGCCGCGGCGGCAAGTCCAGGCCGATCCAGTCGCCGGAAAGCATGGCGAGACGCAGCGAAGACAACTTTTCCCGCTCGCTCTCGGCGGCCGTCAACAGCATATCCAGCAGCACGGGAACGGAATTCCAGATCGTGGCCTCATACTTGTTCACCAGCTTCAGCCAACGGGCCGCATCCCGCCGCGTCTCTTCCGCAAGCAGCACGAGCGAGCCTCCGGCGCTCAGCAGTCCGAAGATGTCGTAAACAGAAAGATCGAAATCGAGAGAGGAGACCGCCACAATCCGGTCGGTTTGCCCGACCTGATAGCGCTGGTTGAGATCAGCGATCGTATTCCACGCCCCGGCATGGCGAATTTCCACCCCTTTCGGCTCGCCTGTTGAGCCCGAGGTAAAGAGGATATAGGCCAACCGCTCGGGAGATGGATCAGCGGGCTCCGTTAGCGGAACAGCATCCGCCGCATCGGTGATCGAAAGCACGGCGGCATCGGCCGGCCATCCTGCGGCGTCGACAAGCTCAGGATCGGTAAGGACGTGGCGAATACCCGCTTTTTGATGTATCTTGCTGCGGCGGGCAGACGGCTGATCGACGCTAATCGGCACATAGCATGCTCCTGCGGCCAATATGCCGAGGACCGCTGCGATTTGATCGATTCCCCGAGGCAGCGTGACGGCGACAGGGTCTCCTTCTCTTACGCCGCTGGCTTGAAGGAATGCCGCCACCCGCAAGGCATAATCGGACAGCTCGCCATACGAGCAGAGCGCATCGGAGCGGCTGTCGATCAGCGCGGTTTGTCCGGGACTCGCCGCAGCTTTCTCGAAGAAGCCGTCATGCAGACATTGCGCCTGCATGGGAAGCGAGCGCTCTTCATCCTTCTCCCATCTCGGCCGTTCCGCAGCCCATAGCGTATCCGGTGAAGCTTGCCAGCCGGTGTGTTCCGCCGCCAGCCACTCGATCAAGCGGGTCATGGCGGCAAACATCCGGTCCATCATGCCGTCTGGGAACAATGCGTCGACGGCGTCCCATGCCAATAACAAGCCCGCGTCCATTTCGTATATTTGGAAATCCAGCCACACTTGCGGCGTCTGCGAGATCATGTATGCGAGTTCTCCCAATGATTGCCGACATTCGTCGGTCATCAGCGGAGTTCCCAAATTGCATGCGAACACGACAGGGGCAATCTCCCGTTCTCCTTGGCGGAAGCGAGCCAGGTCGCGCTGCACCTGCACGCCGGAATAGGCCGCATGTGCCGCATCCCGATGGAATTGCGCCTGCACGCTTCGCACGCGTTCCAGGAAGGATTGCCGGGTTCCACAATCCACCGCAAGCAACAGCAGATTGGTAAAATCGGCGACGACATCCTCAAGTCCGGGTTCCCCCGTTGGCCGGTCGAACAGCGGGATGTTCAGGAGGAATTGCGAATGGGCGCTCCACCTGTCCAGCACTTCCGCATATGCGGTCAACAGCACCATCGCAGGGGTTACCTGACAAGCGGCTGCCCGTTGTTGCAGCCGCTTCCAGACCGCTTCGCTTACCACATAGCTTCTTCTTGCAAATACAGGCGCTTTTATCGTTTCCGGCCTCGTCTTTAATGGCAATCCGGGAGCGGCCGGGAGATTAGGCAACCGTTCTCTCCAATAAGCCTCGGCCCTGGCTAGTTCCGCCTCCCTGCCTGACGCTTCCCGGCGCAAGTAGTCGGCAAAACGCCAGTTTGCCGGAGCGGCCGGTTTGGCGCCGCGAGCGTAGGCAGCGGCAAGATCGCGCAATAGGATATGCAGGCTCTGCACGTCGGCGACAAGCAGATCTATATCGAAATGAATGCGGGTTCGGCCCTCCGGCAGCAGGCTGAGAGCGAGTCCGGCAACCTCTCCGTTCTCTACCGCCAATCGACGATGTGACAATCGGTCGCGAATGCGCATCAACTCAGGCGCAAGCTCGTCCGCTGAGCAATGCCGCAAATCGTGCACCACCAACGTAGGGGCAGCGGGCGTCTCCATCACTTCCTGCTGTCCGTCTGCCAAAAATCTGGCCCGAAGCATGGCATGATGCGCAAGCAATTGCTTCCAGGCCGATTCCAGCCGCCTTGGCTCAACGCCATGACCGTCCATCTCCACATAGGCGTGACACCCAACTCCGCCAAGCGGCTGTTCGTCGCGCCGTCCGATCCAATAGGCGTATTGCACATCCGTAAGCGGGAACGGTCCTATCGCGGGTTCGGGATCGCACGCCCCAGTCGTCATATGCCGCGCCGGCCGCTCTGCCGTTACCGCCGCTTCCCGATTGCTTTTGTGCAGCAGGCTCCACCAGTCGCCAAATCGCGGCGAGGCGATCAGCTCGGCGAAGGATACCGCCGCGCCGGCCCGTCGCCAATCATTGACCAGCCGCATCATATGCAGTGAATCCAATCCAAGCTCAATCAAGTTCTGATCATCGTCAAACTCGACAGGCGCAGGCAGCATGCGCTTGACTTGCATGCGCGCTTCTTCATAGCCTATCGCAGAGATAGGCAGCAACGATTCGCTCATCCTCCTACTCTCTCCTTTCCCCACATGTCCAGCTATACGCTTCCGCCGACTTCCTGCTTCACGCTGGCGGCAACCAGCTGCTTGGATACACTGCTCAATTTTTCACGTGTCTCTTCCAGCTCTCTGGACGGATTAGACATCTCCACAATGCCTGCCCCGGCTTGCAGCCACGCGCTCTTTTCCTTCTGGAAAATCGTCCGCAGCACAAGGGCGGCGTCCATTGCGCCATTGCTGTCCACCGTCATCACGCAGCCGCTGTACAGATTCCGGGGCTCTGTCTCCAATCTTCCAATGGCATCGATAGACGGTTTCTTCGGTATGCCGCAGGCCGTCACTGCCGGGAACAGGGCATGGAACGCATGCCACGCGTCAAAACCGGATTTCAGCTTCCCCTTCAGCCTCGAAGCAATATGTTGAACTGTGCCTCTGCTTGCCACCGACATGAATT
Source organism: Xylanibacillus composti (assembly GCF_018403685.1). NCBI lineage: Bacteria > Bacillati > Bacillota > Bacilli > Caryophanales > Paenibacillaceae > Xylanibacillus > Xylanibacillus composti. The sequence continues at coordinate 41,462 of NZ_BOVK01000043.1, read as the reverse complement.
CATGCACGACAATGGTGTCGGACGCACAAATTCGTTCCATCTCCTCGAACGCCAGCTTGACGGAAACAGCATGTTCCGCAATTTCCTTCGGATCACGGAGCAGTTCCTCTCTCAGCCTGCTTGCCTCTTCCACGCTGCTCCCCGTTGCGCGCGTCCCTGCCAGCGGGAACGTGCTCGCCCAGCCTTGATCGTCGACCTCGACAACCGTTTCCGGACTGAACCCGGCCGCGCGCAAGCCATCCAGACTAAGCAGGAACGATCTTGCGGGAGTGTTGGCCCTTCTGCCCGCAATATAGCTGGCCACCATATCCAGCTCCCGGCGAAGCGGAATCTTTCTGGACAAAATCACTTTGTGATAGTTGCGCTGCCGAATTTCTTCCACAGCGGCCTCCACCATCTTCATGTAGGCTTCGGCATCGTGCGTGTCCACTTCCGAAATCTCCGGCACAATCCGATCCGACCAGCCTGCCAAACGGGATGCCGAGTCCTCGTCGCGGCCGCTATTCGCGATTCGCTTCGCCAGTGACTCGGCCTCTTGGAACAACTCCCGGTTCACAGCTCTTAGAACAAGCGTGCCATTCGCAAACCTCAGTTCAACCTGGGGAACAAACAGCTGCATCAGACACGCATCCCCGGACGGCAGCGGCAAATCGTAATGATAGCGGGACAGTTCAAAATTGGCGATGCCATAAGCGCGCCAGTTCCGCAGAGACACAGATGAGAATGCTTTCCCCATGGTTTCGCTTAACGACCTGTTTTCGAATTGCAGCGTTTCCTCGGCGGTTGTTACCGTCGTGCAGTCAGGCTTGACGGTGATCATGGCGTGAACGCCCATGCCCAACGACAGCTCGTCCCCGTTCTCGTAGAGGAGGAAGGTGTCAAACAAACCGGATTCGATCGCCTGCGCCGCCGCGATGTGGGCGTCTTGCTTGAAATCAACCGTTTCTTCCAGATACTCCGCCCGGTTGTCCTCCGCCTGGCGCTCCGATCCGGCTGCCAGCTTCTTGAGCTTCGCCTTGTCGATCTTGCCGACGCCGGTCAGCGGCCAGACATCGACAAATACGATTTGATCCGGCATTTTGTAGCGTGCGACTCCCTTGTCCTGAAGGAAACGGTGAATCTCTGCCAGGCTGATTTCCTTGCCCCCGGTCATCAGGCAAGCGCAGCTTCTTTCCCCGAGCCTTGCATCGGGAAGACCGATCAGGACAGCATCCTGGATGTCCGGATGCGCACACAGCCATGACTCGACTTCAGACGGCACGATCTTTTCTCCCGCCCGGTTGATTTGCTCTTTGATGCGCCCGCCAATTTGAATATTTCCTTCCGCCGTTACTCTCGCCCTGTCTCCCGAGCGATAGAACCCGTCGGGCGTGAAAGCCTTGCGGTTCTGTTCAGGCGCTCTGTAGTAACCGTTGATCGTGTAAGGTCCTCTCACCAGCAGCTCGCCATATTCGCCTGTTTCGACTTCATTTCCCTCCTCGTCCACGAGCAAGATTTCATCATCGGCCGATAACGGCCTGCCCTGACAGCTCTGTATGATCTGCTCGGTATCGTCAAGGGATGTACAACAGATAAGACCTTCAGCCATGCCGAACACCTGCTGCAGCTTGCACCCCATCTCCGGCATGATGCGTCGTGCGAGTTGTTCTTCCAGCATCGCCCCGCCGATCTGGAGAACCTCAAGACTTGAGATATCGCTGGTGCGATCCCATTCGAGGACGTCCAGCCACATACTGGCGAGAGAAGGCACCAGCGCTGTAATGGTCACCTTCTCTTGCGCAATTAACGGCAACGCTTCGTCGCAGCTTGAGGTTTGGCACATCACCACCTTGCCGCCGACAGACAGCGTACCGAGAATGCCCGGGCAGCACAGCGGAAAGTTATGGGCAACCGGCAGAACGGCCAGATAGACGCTTTGCGCTTTCAGGTTGCAGCGCGTTGCTGCGGCCTTGGCATTATAGGCATAGTCGGCGTGCGTTCTCGGAATCAGCTTCGGTATGCCGGTTGTACCGCCGGACAGCAGCAGCAGCGCAATATCCCGGTAAGCGGGCTGTTCCAGCTTAACCGGTGGCATGCCGATATCGGCAAGGCGGACGCCGCTCTCGTTGTCTCCGTCGGTAATGACGAATCGTACGGAAGGATGTCTCTTTGCCAGACGGTTCGCCATGGGCCTGTAATCGAAACCGAGATACACGTCGGGCGCGATATACGCGACCGGCTCGGCCGTTTGGAATATACCGTCCAGCTCCGTCTCTCTGTGAGCGGGCAAAGCGAGGATCGGCAAGGCCCCGATGCGGAACAGAGCAAAGCAAACGACGACGAAAGAAATGCGGTTTGGCAGTTGGACTACGACATGGTCGCCTTTCTTGATGCCCATGTTGTACAAGCCGGAAGCCAACTCATCGGCCTTGCCGTCCAGTTCCCTGTAAGTAAGTCTGCTGTCGCCTTCGACAAGCGCGACACTGTCGCGGTAGCGCTCAGCCCATCTGTGCAAATGCTGTCCCAGGGTCAGAGGCTCCCAGTAGCCGAGTTGTTCGTATTTGCTTGCCGCCTCTGCAACCTGTTTCCTGTCTTCCCACATTCGATTTCTCCTCCAATTCTTTATACGGATATCCTGTCTCCGAATGATGACACAGCTTTTTTTCGAAGTGCAGCAAATTCGTTCCTGACCATAATCAACGTCCAAAGAACAATGACAGCGTCAATCGCAAGCGAACCGTAGTAAACGCCGGAGACGCCCATCCATCTCGGCAGCAGCAGCATGACTGGCACATAGAAGATAAGCTGCCTTGCTATGCCGATCATGGCGGCCGGCTTCCCTTTGTCAATCGAAGGGAAAAACGTCATCGCCATAAAAATCGTGGACAACAGCGGCAATATCCCCATGTAAATCCGGAAATACAGCAATTGTTCCGAAGTAAACGCTTGATCGGGCAGCATGAAGCCTATGACGAACCCGGGGGCGATCATGCAAACGAGCCATAATGGCAAGGTCAGCAGCAGGGAAGCAACGGTAAATTTCATGTAAGCATCCGTCACCCGCTCATAACGGCCTGCTCCATAGTTGATCCCAATGACCGGCTGCAGCGCACGCATGAAACCGAAGATCGGCGTCAGCAAAAAGGTAAATACGCGATACACTGCGCCGTAAAAGGCGATATCCTGCACCGTGCCGTATCGGGACAGCGCGTTGAAGACGACGATTCCTTGCACCAGGTTCATGACAATCATGATCAACGAAGACATCCCTAGTCCGAGGATGGATTTCACAACGGAAGCGTCCCAATATATCGAGAAAACCTTGGCCTTGAAGGAGGAATACCCTTTGCCGAAATATATCCAGCCGAGCAGCGTGTAGACAATCATCCCTGCATTAGTTGCCCAGGCGGCTCCTTCAACGCCCAAATCGAGCATGACGACCAAAATATAGTTAAACAATATATCTGCAGCCAGACCGATCCCCATCACGACCGCCGCCGATCTCATCTTCCCTTCGGCCCTTACAATCATGTTGGCGGCCAGGCCGTATATCCAGAAAAACGAGCCGAGGACTGTAATGCTGAAGTAGCGCTCTCCGATGCTTAACGCTTCGCCTTCTCCGCCCATCATGCTGATGAGCGCTTCCGAGAACAGCAGTCCGAATGCCATATAGACTGCAGTCGCGAGCATCGCAAGCACGTTGACATGCCCGAGCAGCCGTTCCTGCATGCGCTTATCCTGACGGCCTATGGCTATGCTTAACACCGAACCCGCGCCAACGCCGATCAAGGAGCCGACGCCCATGCTGATTTGCGTCAATGGATAAGCTACGGAAACGCCTGCCAAAGCGGTTTCCCCAACATAGCGGCCGACAAATACGGCGGCAACGACGGCATTGAACCCGTAGAGAATCATGGCGACGATTGCAGGCCATGACAGCTGAAAGGTCACTTTCCAGAGGTTGCCGTTCATAATCAGCCGTTGCTGCGCTTCTTTGTCGGAGGCAACAGCTTCACTCAAACAACCGCCTCCCTCTCGCCGGCAAGCTTCCAGCCGCTGGTCTTCGTCTGCAAATCCCATAGTCTGGCGTATAGCCCCCCGTTGCGAATCAGCTCCTCGTGACGACCCTGCTCGACGACTGTGCCTTTGTCCAGCACGAGAATGTGATCCGCCTTGACAACCGTCTTCAGCCGATGGGCGATCATGATGACCGTCCGGCCCTCGATCAGACGACTGATCGCCTTCTGCATCTCCGCTTCATTCTCCGGATCGAGGGAGGCGGTCGCCTCATCCAGCAACAGGACGGGCGCGTCTTTCAGAATCGCGCGGGCGATGGATATGCGCTGTTTCTCGCCTCCCGACAGCGTGGAGCCGCCCTCGCCCACCATCGTGTCGTAGCCTTGCGGCAGCTTCATGATGAAATCGTGGCAGCACGCTTCCTTCGCAGCCGTCTCGATCTCCTCCTGCGAAGCGTCCTCCCGGCCGTAACGAATGTTGTTGCGGATCGTATCCTGGAACAAATATACGTCCTGAAACACCATGGACATCTGTTTCAGAAGCTTTTCCGGGTCCATCCCGCGCACATCCTGGCCACCGAACAGCACTTTTCCTTGCTGCGGGTCGTAAAAGCGCGCGATCAGGCGCAGCATTGTGCTTTTCCCGCTTCCTGAAGGACCGACGATCGCTGTCAGCGTCCCTTCGCGCATCTCTGCGGAAATCTCGTTCAGCACGATCGATTCGTCGTAGCCAAAGGTCACCTGCTCAAACCGGATATCGTGGTTGTTCGGCGGTTCTGATGTCCCGGTCATCGCCGGCTGCTCCAGCAGCTTGACGATGCGCTCGCCCGCCATCGCGTCATACTTGAAGGCGGGCAGCCGCATAATCGCAACTGACAGCGGGTCGAAGATGCGCGTGCCGACCAGCAAAAACAGGGCGAATAAAGGAATCGAGATTTGTCCGCCAAGAATGAGATAGACGCCTGTCATCGTAATCAAGGACAATCCCGCTTCCATGAAGGCGATGGCGACCAGGAAGAAGGGGCCTAGCGCGCCCTCCAGCTTGATGCTTTCTTTCATGTAGTGATAAAACGCCCGCTCTAGCCTTTGGAAATTTTCCCCGCCCAGATTGCAAGCCTTGATGACTTTCATGCCGAGCAAGTATTCCTGCAGCCGGTTCGACTGCGCGATTCTGGCTTCGGAGTGGCTCTGCCCGAGCTTCCTTTCCAAACGGGATACGCCCCATAGAATCAGCAGCGATACAGGGAATCCCGCCAGCATCGCCGCCGCCATTCGCCAGTCGATAAATAGCAATCCGGAAAAAGCCAGGACAGGAATGATCACCCCGCTGACAAGCTGCGGCAATATATGCGTGGCGGCATTCTCGGTCTGGGTAAAATCGTTCATCATCGTATGGCCAAGCTCCCCGGCGTCCTTCCTTAGGAGAAATCCGAGCGGGAGCTTGCGGATATGCTCGGCCAGATGAGTCCGCCCTTCGGCAGATGACTCGTACGCGCTGCGAAAGGTAGCGCGGTAGGACCTCGCCTCGGCCGCAAATACCAGGACTAGACAGACGACCATGCCTCCCCAGGCCAACCACAAGAATTGCATAGGCAGAATTGTCCGCTCGCCCGCGAAATAGGCGTAAATCACGCTGACCGCCACGGTCATGAAACCGAACGGAAGCATGTTGGCCATATTGGCCAGCACCGCCCACAGGATAGGCTTTGCCATTCGCATCGGGTTGCCTGCTGTAATATAGCGCATCCGCTCCATCATGTCGCCGATGCCTCCTTTCTCTCGACCGCGCGATCGATCTGCCACTCTGCTGACATTCTGTAAGCGTCCCACATCGTCTTGTACAATCCTCCTCGGGACAATAGCTCATGATGCGTGCCCGAATCGTCGATCCGGCCATCCTGGAGCACGATGATTTGATTCGCTTCACAGATCGTGGCCAAGCGGTGGGCGATAATCAGCACCGTCTTGCCTTTGATCAGTTCTCGCAGCGCCAGCTGCATCTGGTATTCGTTCTCCGGATCGGCGTAAGCGGTCGCCTCGTCGAGCACCAGAATCGGCGCATTCTTCAGGATCGCTCGCGCCACTGAAATCCGCTGCTCTTCTCCGCCCGACAAGTACAATCCGCCAGCCCCGATCCGCGTGCGGTAGCCGTCCGGCAACCGTTCGATAAAGGTGTGGCACTGGGCAGCTCGCGCCGCCGCGTACACTTCCTCTGGACTCGCGCCCGGCCTGCCCGCCGCAATGTTGTTGTAGACGGTGTCCGAGAACAGAAACGTATCCTGAAACACGAACGACAACGTATCCATCAGATCGCTTGTCCGCATGTTCCGAATCTCCACGTCGCCAATCGTAATGCTGCCGCGCCGCACGTCCCAGAACCGGGGGATCAACTGAGCGATAGTCGATTTCCCCGATCCGGACGGCCCCACCAACGCCGTAATCTCCCCTTGACGCGCCGTAAAGCTGATGCCGTGAAGCACGTCTGCATCGTCTTGCCCGCTATACGAGAAGCAGACCTCTTGGAACTGAACATCGTAGGACGAAGGCTTGTAGGAATATTTAGGCTCCGGAATCGGCTTCTCGGCAAAAATCCGGTCGATGCGCCGGACGCCCTCGACAATGACGTTCAGCGTAGAGGCTAGATTGTTAAGCTTGAAGACCGGCGTAGCAATTCCCGGCGCGAGTACGAGGAAGAACATCAGGGTCACAGCAAAGGCAACGTTATCGGGATCTCCGCTCAGCAGAAACAGGCCTACCGGCAAGAAAAAGGTGGACAGCGACAGAACGATTGTCTTGAAGGACACGTAGCCATTCTGAAAATTGTCGGCATAGTGGAGGCTGAAATCCCGGTAGCGCACGATGTCTGCATGGAACTTGCGGAACGAGCGGACGGTTTGCCCGAACATCTTGATCGAAGGCATGCCCCTCGCATATTGGATGGCCGAGGCGTTGATGTTTTCAAGCGCGTCGAAATACTCCCTCAGTCCAGCCTTCGCCTTCTGCCCGGCCATCATCGAGAATTGGGAGGCGAAGCCGATCAGCAGCGGAATGACGCAAGCCAGGGCGAACCAGACATTCAGGGCAAACATGGTCACCAGCATCGCCACAATCATCACTGCCGTGCTAATCAGGTCGGGCAATTGATGGGCGATGAAGAGCTCGATTCGCTCCACATCCATCTCCACATTTTTTTTAATTTTCCCTGTGGCGTTCTTGTTGAAGTAACCGAGTGGAAGCTTCCCCAGATGGTCGGACAGCTTGACGCGGATGCCGTACAAGATGCGAAACGCGGCGATGTGCGAGAACATCCCTCCGACGTACATCAGGAAATATCCGATCACCATGCCGGAGACGCCCCAAACTGCCCAACGGATGACATATGGGCCGTCCACGCCCGAAATATCCGAAGCGTGACGCAGCAACTCGGCCATCACAAAGTACACCGAAAGATACGGTACAAGCATCATCATGACGCTTCCCGCGGATAACACGCCCGACCATATGAGCAGCGACTTCTTCTCGCCAGCAAGCTCCAGCAGCCTGGCAATGCCTTGTTTGCTTCGAGACTTCACAACTGCCGTCCCCCTTTTTTCTTCATCATGACCACTTGGTCACAGGCAAGCGCCGTCAAGCTCTGATCGTGTGTGATGATCAGGACGGTTTTCCCCGCCTGCGCGAGCGCTCTCGTCCAAGCGGCCACGCGCAGAACGCCTTCGCCGTCAAGTCCGCTGGTCGGTTCGTCCAGCACGATCAATGCCGCGTCCGAGCAGTAAGCCGCAGCCATCGTCACTCGCTGCTTCTCCCCCCCTGACAACGATGCAGGGTGCCTATCCCGAAGCTCGCTTAAGCCGAATGCGTCCATTGCTTCATAAGCCTTCGCGCGAAGCGCTTCGTCTACACGCTTGCCCAATACCAGCTCATTGCCCACGCTGTCCGCATAAAGCTGGTAGTCCGCATCCTGCATGACCAAGTAACTGCAAGCGCGCCTGCGTGCTGCAGACTGAGGAGTGCCCCGGATGAACACCTCTCCGCTGCGTTCGCGGAGCAGACCGCTTACGATTTTGCCCAGCGTGGTTTTGCCCGCACCATTCTCGCCGGTTATCGCGGTCACACTGCCCTGCGGCAGCGCGATGTCGAACCCTTCTATCCCGTCACCGTTCCTGCTGTAGCGATACGCCAAATTTTTTCCTTGCAAGAAAACAGGGGCGAACGCCTGTACAGCTTCGGCTTGGCGCGCCGCTGCAGTCTGAATCATATCCGGATGCCGCAACCCGTATGGACGAACGTCTTCATAGGCAAGCCGCGAAAATTCGTCCTTCGGCCACATGCGCACAAGGCTGCCTTGTTCCATGCAGACGAAGGCATCCGCAACAGGCAGCAGCGAATGCAGGCGATGCTCGCTGATGACCAGGGTCGTCCCGTTCGCCTTAAGCCTGCCCAGCATGTCCATAACGGTTTGCGTCGCTTGTTCATCCAGATTGGCCGTCGGCTCGTCAAGAATTAGGATCGGCGGCGAGAGGACAGAGGCGGCCGCAATGGCAACGCGTTGCTTCTGTCCGCTCGAAAGTCTCCCCAGCTTGCGGTCCAGCAAGTGTGAGATGCCAAGCAGTTCCGCCTGCTCTTCGATCCGGTTCATCACCTCGTCCGGCGCCATCCCGAGGTTCTCGGCCGAGAATGCCAATTCGTCCCGGACATTATCCATAAAAAACTGGCTGCGGGGATCTTGAAACACGACACCGAACCACTTGGCGCGTTCCTCCGGCGACATGGAAGAAGGATTTCGACCGCCAATCAGCACTTCCCCCGACACGCGCCCCGGGTAAAAACCAGGCGCAAGTCCGCAGAGCAGCCGCAAAATCGTACTCTTTCCACAGCCCGAGCGGCCGCACAGCACAACACACTGTCCCTCCTGCACGGATAAGCTGATCTGCTGGACGCCGGATTCATCCCCGGCCTCCCCGTCTTCCTGCCCATAGCGGAAGGTGACATCGCTTAACGCAATCATGTGCCCCAAGGACCTCCCTCCCAATAGACAGAAATCCCCATCAGGACATAGATGCAGGCTGTTAGTCCGTCTCTCGCCTTCAACCCGACCGGATGGATGGAGGTTCTGCCGGAGCCGCACTCGATTCCCCGCAGCTCGGCGGACGAAGCAAGCTCTGATGACAGCTTCAGACACCGGACGATCAGCGGCACGAAGTAGCATTCATAGACAAAGGCAGGCTGCCGCAACAGGCTGTACCAATGGGGGAAAATCCCCCTCGCCCGTATACCGTCGCGAATGGCTTTGATTTCCGCCGCCAACACAGGGAAAAAGCGAAACAAAATGCAAATCATGACCAGCATCGGCTTCGGAATGGCCGCCCTTTCCAATGCACACATAATGCGGCTCGGTGACGAGCGTGTGAGCGCCGCCCCGATCATCGCGACCGGCGTCATTCTCGCTAACGTATAGACGATGATGCCGAATGCCGCTGAATAATCGGGGATAACGGACAAAACGGCCATAAACGCGATATAGGCTAGGACAAAATATACTGTCTGCCTGAGCAAGGAATGGCCGAGCAAATACAAGGCGCTTATAGCGACCAGCACATGCAGTTGCCAAACCTCTCTCGCAAACATCACAAAGACGCTCGCAAAAACCAACAGGGCAAGTTGCGTTCTGGGATCGAGCTTCATTACACCAACCTAGCCTTCGCCACATGTTTTTTCAGCAATGTATTCCCGATATAGCAACCGGCCAAGCCGCCCGCGAATGAAATGGCGCACATGGTCAGCACCATGCCTGGCGTGCCGTAATAATACAACAGGGTGCCGAGCTTATCTGGGGAATAGCTTTGCTCAAGGATCGCTACATATTGTTCCTTGAAGAAAACAATGGGCACAACGCCGCACAGACTGTAACCCACGTAAAACAACCCATAGCCGATGGCGTTGCGGACCGGATTCTTGTATGTATCGCTTCCCCACATAACCAGCTCGCACAAAATGCCAATGAGAGCCAATGTGATCAGGAAGTATACGAAGCCGAACGCCATGAAATACAACCCCACGAGCAGAGAGCTGAAGAACAATACGCCCCGTTTGCCGATTTTATTGGCCATCACCATGTAGATCGGGCCATTGAACAACGCCACAACCCCTGCGCCAACCAGATAAGCGATGGGATGGGCAAACATGCCGCCGACCGTAAGAATGATCATCATCACGACATTGAATATCGCGAGCGTAATGAAATCCCTCATCCTCCAACGGTTGTGCACGGTCGTATTCTGCTTGTGAACTTGCGATTGTGCTTGTGCTTGCATGATCTTTTCTCCTCCTGTACTTGTGCAAAATGAAAGTAAGATTTATAATGTAAATCGTAATAATTACTATTAATATTATTTATTGTTATTTTCATTTAATTATGATTATGATTATCATTATCAAACTTTCTGATTTTACTTTACTTCCACTTGAAGCAACCGACAATACCATTGGAGTGTTTCCGTCTAATCGCGCTATCACATCGTCCGTTCGTGATATTTGGAGGTGGTAAAATGAAAGATATTATCGCGGAAGTGTTCGTCCCTTGTTTGGTAGACAACGGGTTTTATCTGGATGACGAGAACGAGTCATTGGGCCGTGAAGGCATCAGCTATACGCTTGCATCCGATAAAGGCAGAGGGTACTTCTGGGCTTATTCCCATCAAAATTTGTTTTCCGTTTATGTACAGGATTTCGTCTTGTATGAGGACTTGTTCTTGGCATACAAGCAGCCCGCATATATCAGCATCAACTATTATGATTCCGTTTCCGGAGAAGAACTGGAACCGAGCAAACGCCTTGCGTGCCATTGCATCAAAGGACATATAGGACAGAAGAACGTGTATCGAGCCGTCTATCACAAGAACGTGCCCATTCGTTCAACAGGGATCGTGATCATACCGGAATACTTTGAAGATTACTTAACTAGCAACTACCCTGGGGATTACCGGGATCTTAGGTCTGCTTTTAGTCGTATGGACGGTGAGGAAGATTTTCCTGAATTGGTTTTTTTGCTGAGGCAAATCCGGAATTACCGGGGAACGGGCTTGTCCGCAAAGCTGTTTTATGAGGGGAAAGTAAAGGAAGCTTTATCGCTCATCGTCGAGAAAAGCTCGCTTGTCAGTCAGCCCCCTTTCACGAAGAGCCTATCCAGCCAAGACTTGGACGGATTGACGGCCGTTACCGCTTACATCGATGAACAGTTTGCCTCCGATTTGCACCTGGAGCAGCTTGCCCGCATTGCCTGTATGGGAACAACCAAGCTCAAGTACACCTTCAAACAAGCCTACCATTGCACCATCACCGAGTATATCCAGCATAGGAGGATGAGCCACGCGGAGCATCTCCTCGCCAACTCGGACTTGTACGTCAATCAAATCGCCCAAATTGTCGGCTACAAAAATACCGGCCGCTTCTGCGGGCTGTTTCGAAAAAATACCGGCATGACGCCTAATGAGTATCGAAAACATACACATACGAAACGAACGGAATGACCAAACGAAGGAGAAAGCAAATGGAAATGAACCATGCCCGAACGCCTTGGCTGCTCGCTAGTCCGCAAGAATCAGACCAAATTCGCCTCTTCTGTCTCCCTTATGCAGGCGGAGGCGCCTCAGTATTCCGGGGATGGGAGCGTGCGTTTCCCGCTCATGCGGGTATATATCCGATTCAGCTTCCAGGAAGGGAAAACCGGATATCGGAGCAGCCCCTATGTGATATGCGGGTGATGTCAGAGGCAATTTCCGAAGCCATCTATCCCTATTTGCAGTGTCCGTTCCTCTTGTTTGGGCACAGCTTGGGAGCGCGAATTGCTTTCGAGGTTGCGCGAAATCTTCGCAGAACACGGGGGATTCAGCCTTGCCGGCTAATCGTTGCGGGAAGCCGCGCTCCGCACATCCCGGAGCCCCGCCCTCTTCATCAGCTGCCCGAAGAGGAATTCATCAATGAACTGCGCCGCTTTTCGGGCACGCCCGAGGCCATTTTGCAAAGCAAAGAACTCTTGCAGTTCTTTCTGCCGATACTGCGCGCGGACTTTCAACTCGACGAAACTTATGTCTATGTCGATGATGCGCCGCTGGATTGTCCGATCTCGGTATTTGGCGGAACAGACGATACCGAGGCGAGCCGTGAGGAGTTGGACGCGTGGGCGGCTTATACGACCGGTGAATGTTCCGTGGAGATGATTAAGGGCGACCATTTCTTTCTGAAGACGCAGAGAGATGAGTTGTTGCGATCCATTTCTCAAATCATGGATCAACTGCTGAACATTTCATGATGCGGACTCTGGCAAATGCTGTTCCACCCAAAGCCTTGTCAGTCCAAATGCACGCAGCTCCTAACGAAAATTGAATGCTGGCAAGGCGCGCAGCGGAAGTCAGAGACGCTTTTGGAGGGAAATCCGCTGCGAAGTAAAGCATTATGCCGCAAGAAGCAACAGATAGGGAAAGCCATGAAAAAAAGCTGCCCGCACGTCGATAGCTCGACCGTGCGGAGCAGCTTTTTTCCGGACTGTAGTCCGCTCATTTCATTACGCATTTATCGGATTTCATCTATTTTATTTTCCCACAGAAGCGCGGTATTCGCTTGGGGAAACTCCGACCTTTTTCTTGAACAGCTGGCTGAAGTACCGGGAATCTTGGTACCCTACCCGCTCTGCAACCTCGTAGTTTTTCAAATAGGAATTTTTCAGCATATCCTTGGCCTTGTCAATCCGGATATCGGTCAGCTGCTCGATGAAGGTTTTGCCGGTGTTCATCTTGAAGAGCAGGCTTAAGTACGTCGGCGTCATGTACACTTTCTGCGCGACGCTGCCCAGCGTCGCATTCTGGCATTCCATCTCCATGAAATAAAGGGTCTTTTTAATAATACTGCGATGGCTCTCTTTTTCATTTTGCGAAATCACGTCTTTTAGCTCCTTTAGGTATTCGATTACATACCGTTTAATCTCCTGCAAAGTTTCCATCTTTACAATAGACATAATTTCATAATGGAGGCTTGCATTCGCTTTTTCCGCATCTTCCAGCGCTCTTTTTTCCATGCCGACCAAAAGCCGAATCGTTAATTCGTAAATGTCCTTCACATCAATTGGGCCATTCTGCAAGATGCAATGGTAAAAATCATTTACAGCGCATTCAATTTCCACGTCGCTGTCCGCTGACTTCATGCGCTCGTACAAGTCCTTCTCTCTGGATACCGGGTAATCCTGGAGCGGCCTCGTCTTGCCCAGCTCACTGAAGTGAATAACCTGGCCCGCGCCTTTATAAAATTTATTCTGCAGCGCTTGAACGGCCTGCTTGTAAGACTGGTGAACATCCGACAGCTGGCTGCACGGCTTGCCGACCCCAATATTGACGGGGAACGGAAATCGAGCATTCAGCATCCGTTGAATTCGATCAATCACGCCCTTGGACGCCCAAGAGAACAAGATGCCTGTACGTCCTTCTTCATCCGTAAAAACAACACTGCTGTCCTTCAGCTGCTGCTGCAAATCCTCGCGAATCTTCTCCGAGATTCTGCGCTTCTCGGAATCCTCCTTATTGGAGGCCGATGGCTCCAACAAGGCAATGGCCGGAAAGGTGTAGAAAGGATTCAGATTAAACAGAGACAGCTTCTCCTTCAAGTCCTCGCTCTTGCTCAGCCTGTCAGAAACCAGATCAATCAGCACACGGTCTCTCATCCAATTCAGTATACATTCGTCTTGTAACAATAGCTTCTCAGCTTGCATCTGCATGCTACATGTCCCCTTTTTGAAAGCTCTCCTATTTCAAGACGCTATGCACTTAGTCCAGATGAATCACTTTGTATGACTTCATATGATCGATAAATTGTCTCTCCGCTTCAGCCGCATCCCCAGACTTCAATACTTCAATCAGCGGTCTGTGGTATGCTGCCAGCTTCTTGGTGGAATAGTAACGGTTCGAAATCGCCATGAAGCGCATAACCTTGGAACGCATGTGATTCCACAGCTCCAGAATGGCATGGTTGTTGCAGCGCTTGTAGAAAAAACCGTGAAACTCCATGTCGCGCTCCAAAATTTTCAGCATGTCATCCTGCTTTGCCGCCTCGTCCATCTCATCCAGCAAATTTTCCAGATAGCGAAAGTCATCTTCGTCAAGATGCGGCATAGATTCCCTGACCGCAAAGCCCTCTATAATTTCACGCAGTACAAAAATGTCCCTGATCTCTTTGGAAGTAATATTCGATACCACGGAGCCTTTGTTCGGCTGGCCGACAATTAAGCCTTCCTGCTTAAGCCGTTCCAGTGCTTCCCGAACGGGCGCTTGGCTGATTTGAAAACGTCCTGCAATTTCCAAAACAATTAATCGCTCGCCAGGCTGCAAATTTCCCTCGAGGATTTCTTTCTTTAGCATGGTGTACACTTGCGCACTGATGGAATTGTTTCGGAACGTATGTTGGTTGCCAAGCATGTACTCACTCTCCATCACAAAATATCGATTATCGATAATGCCTCCAAAAACGATAGAGACATTGTTAAGAAAATTCTACGGAAAACAGTTGAAGTCTTCCACCACTCTTTCTTGCTCGATTCTCGATTACCGATTATCGATAATCTGTCTTGTTTTTATTATATTAGATTTCATTCGATTTGAAAACTGGTTTATGCAACTTTTTTTACGAAACGTTATCAAAGAACCATGTCGAGGAAGGAGTCAGACAGAAACAACCCTTGATTTCAAGGGAAATTGTTGATTCTGTCTTGACATTGATACAATTTGTATCATACAGTAGAAACAGCACGGCTGGATGAATCCGCTTTCTCCCGTCGCTCAGGCGGTTCCATACAACTGCACCAGCATCAAAGGAGGGTAATCATGAATTTCGGCAAAAGCTTGGCTGAGCTTCGCAAAAAACACAAGTATACGCAAAAGGAAGTTTCCGAGCATCTCGGTATTTCCCGCGCCGCCTGGTCGCATTACGAAAACAACAGGCGCTTCCCCGATTACATGACCTTGCGAAGCATCGCCGACTTTTTCAAGGTGAAGATTGATGAATTAGTAAGTTCAGGCGAGGGAGGCGACCACTAAAGTCGCGGTTCGCAGCGTGCCTAGCTCAGCCGCCGCGCATAAACATTGCCCCCAATGCCATTGATCCGATGATTCCCCAAACCGCATTGAGTTGCAAATAATGAACGAGGATGAAAAAAGCGCCCGCTATAAAAAACGGCAAAAATACGATCGGCCCTTCAGAGGCTTTGAACGCATATTTGGCAAAATCATAGGCCAGCATCGCAAGCATAACGAATATAACCGGCTGTACGCCGCGAATCATGCCCCTGATGATAGGATTGTTGCTCAGCTTCACCATTACTCCGGCCAGCGCTACCATGAGCAGCGCTGTCGGCAAGACGACAGCGGTGAGTGCTGCCGCAGCGCCGAGCCACCCGCCAACCTTAAAGCCAATATATGCAGCCAGCTTGGTCGCGATTGGCCCCGGCAGCGCATTGCCGAACGCCAGCGCCTGACCGAATTCCTCGGAGGTCATCCAGCCATGCTTGTTTACAACCTGATCCTGATACAGCGGGATGCTGGAAGGACCTCCGCCGTATCCGAGCAGCGTTGCTGTACAAAAAGAAAGGAATATTTGCCATATTATCATTCCTTCCCGCCACCTTTCCGCATGTAGGATCGTGATGCCTATGTAAGAACGGCCTGCACGAACCATATTGTACGCTAAGGGTAATCCGTTATCAAGCCGTCAACCCCTGCATGGATCAATCTCCTGGCCTCGCTTGGCTTGCGCACGGTCCAAGGAATCACCTTCAAGTTGTAGGCATGCGCGTTCTCGACAAACCTCGCAGTCACCAAGGATTGATGCGGATTCACATAATCTGCGTATGCGGCAAGGGCTTCCCAGTCCTCCGCCAGCATGCGCTTGCGTTCGGAGCGGATCAGCACAGCCGTTGCCATATCGGGCATCTGCTCGCGAATCGAGCGGATCGCATCACGATCAAAGGATTGGATAATCACTTGCTCCGCATACATCTCGTCTGATTTTGCCGACTCGTCCGATCTTTCGAGCCGCCCCACCATGTCAAGCGTTTTCTCCACCATCCCGGGATACAGACTCGGTTCTTTCAATTCAATCAGCAGGCCGATTCTTCCCCAATAGCGCTCGAGCACTTCCTCCAGGAGCGGAATTCTCTCCCCGGTATATTCCTTGCTAAAGCGGCCTCCTGCATCCAGCTGCTGGAGCTCATGCAGCAATTTGTCCCGCACAAGCCCTCGGCCATTGGTCGTACGGTTCACACTTGGATCATGAATGACGACCAAATGACCGTCGCGGCTCATTTGCACATCCAGTTCCAAATAATCGGCTCTAAGCTCCAGTGCAAGATCGAAAGCGGCAATCGTATTTTCCGGCGCCAGTCCGGAAGCGCCCCGATGCGCAACCACCACTACGTCTCCCTTAGCATAAGCTTGACCCGTTGTTTCGGCCAATCCTGCAAGCACTACTATCCCGATCAATACAACGACTATTATAAATGTTGGGACTCTATGCCATTTTTTCATCATAACCTCCCGTAGAAGCTGCTCTATGATGTTGCCTTTATTATAGGCGTTCATGGTTGGCGAATACACTCTTTTTTATGAGGTTATGAAAAATCATTTGTTTGACATGGCGAAGGAAATAACCGGAAAGAAAATTTTTACACAACGAAGCAAATCGATTAACTTCCTCATGCCAAGGTAGGCCTTGTCTATGCGGGCAAGCTGATGCATGTTACTGACCTGATCGAAAGCTTCGGGCATGAGGTGTTTTCCGTGCATCCGCATTACCGGATGATTGACCGCGCGGATATCGCTGCCATCCGCCAGCACGGCCAACTTGTGTTCGTATGGACCGTGAATCTGCAGCAGGAGATTAACCACATGCTCAATCTCGGCGTATCCGGCGTCATCACGGACTACACCGCACGCATGCGCGAGCTGCTGGCTGCCCGCGCCTAAATCACACCCTCCAAAAGCATTGTCGTTCTTCAAGAACGGGATCTGATCCATGCCAAGGTTTGTTGAATGGCGATGCGGTGGGGGGTGGTTCGGACAGGAAAAGCCGCGGCAAACTTGCTGCAGTCTGCCTGAAACGGTTCGTTCAGCATATACATGATTTCTCTGAATTCGCGCATGGCCGGAACGAACCAGCCCATCACATGAAGCAGCTTGCCGTTGGCTATTCGGTACCGGGGCTTATGTCCGGCTTGTTCGTATATCATTTCCAGCAGTTCTCTGGTCGTAACCGTATCAGCGGAAGGAATATGCCATATCTGACCGAGCGCCTTCTCCTCCTCGCCAAGCACAACAAGCCCGGAAGCAAAATCATCAATATAAATATGCGTGTGCGGCAAATCAATACTTCCAATAATCTCGGCTGGCTTCCCCTGCAGCGCTGCCTGGAATACCCTCTCGCCCAGCAAGGAGAGAGTCACTCCGGGACCATAAAAATCTGATCCCCGACCAATCGCTGCACGGACGACGCCGTCTCGGTGCGCCTGCAACAGCTCTTCCGCCATCTTCGCCCGAACCTTCGTTTTCGTTCCAACAGGCTTTATCGGCAGCTCTTCATGGTATCTCCCGCCAGCATGAGGACCGTACGCATACAGATTATCCCCGTAGATCAGCTTGGCGCCGGCTGCTGCCGCCCCGGCAATGATCCCTTGCATGATGCGGGGAAGCTGCACGGCCCATTGTGAATACGGCAGTCCGGTGCAATTGTAGACAACCTCCGCACCTCGACAGGCTTCTATGCAAAAGGCTTCCTCCTCGGCATTCCCCTGCAGCAGCTCTACCCTTTCCGGCAGCTGCACAGCAGAGCGCCGATTGATCATCCTGACTGGTTTCCCTTTCCGAATGAGCGAGCGCATAACCGCTAGGCCAAGCGCACCCGTGCCAAAAACAACATGCATCCCGTTCCCTCCTCCCATAAGCCTCAATTCCCATCATTCCTTTCTATATGCTGCATCAGCCTGCTGTTCCACTCCTGGAGAAAATCAAACAGCGCGATGCCGAATTCGCAAGGATAGCGCTGATACGCATCTGTACAGGAGTCATCCAGGGCATCCCTCAGCTCGACGAGTTTCTGCTTCTCTGCCTCCAACTCGCCCACATGGGTCTGGATCATGCGCATAATATTTGCCGGCGCTCTCCTCCCTGAGAAGAACAGCTTTGTCATATACTCGTAACGCAGGACAAACTCCTCTTCCCCCGACTGCTCCAACCAGGCATCCAGTTCTTGCTCTCCCTTCGCCGTAATGGCATAAACAATTTTGACGCGGTTTCCTTCCTTGCCCTCGTTCGAAGTAACCGCGCCTTCCTGTTCCAGCTTCCGCAAGGTCGGATATATGCTGCCGTAACTGGCGCTATAAAACTGTCCCGTACTGATCGAAACCATCTTCTTCAACTCATAGCCTGTCATCGGCTGCAGAGACAAGAAGCCTAATAGGGGGTATTTCAAAACGGCCACCTCACTATGCATCAATTAGATATATATCAAAATGATATATACACCAGCAGGAATTGTCAATAATAAAACGCCTGATCTTCCCCCTGTTGTCTCGGAAGATGAATCAAGCGTCTATTGCTCGCCCTATTTAGGAAGTCAGGATTTGGGGAAACGAAAAAAGACGCCTGTCGGCGTCTATTGATTCATGGGAGTAATAGCGGCTGCCCGTTCCAATTAGGAGTGGAGCTGGTCAAGAGGAACGGCTTAGCCGATGATAATATCTTCTTTCGGATAATGGTAATGTTCCTTGCGGTTGCCTGTTCGGAACAGGAACAAGAGAGAGAGAATGCCAATCCTACCCACGAACATCAGCGCCATAATGATCACTTTCCCCACCGTCGACAGATCTCCCGTGATCCCCATGGACAATCCGGACGTGCCAAAAGCAGAGCTCACTTCAAAAATAACCGAGAACAATGAAAATTTTTGCTGTTCCACCCAGTCTAAGGTTACGATGCCGGCTACAACCAAGATCGCGCCTGTTGTAAAGACAACGAAGCTCTTCCGAACGTCTTCGTCCTTGACTGACTTGCGGAACACACGGACCTCGCTTCTTCCCTTGGCGTAGGTATACAGTGTCAGCAATATAATCGCAAACGTCGTCGTGCGGATGCCGCCGCCGACACTCGATGGGCTTGCGCCAATAAACATCAGGATCGACAGGATAAACTGTGTCGGTTCATAGAATTCGCTAACGTCCATCGTCGACAAGCCGCCGCTTCGCGTCGTGATCGAATTGAAGAGCGAGAAGAACAGCTTCTCATGCCAGCTCTTGTCTGCGAAATACATATCATGCTCCAGAATAAAGATGCTGAGGGCGCCCGCAACGATCATAATCACGAACATGCTCGTCGTTACCTTCGTGAATAGAGAGAAGCGGAAGCGGCGATTCCGAGTCATGAGAAACTCGCGGAATTCAATCAGCACCGGAAAGCCAATCGCCCCGAGAAACAGCAGCAGCATCGTAATAAACTGGACGAAATAATCATTGGCGAACGAAGCCAGTGAATTGCCGTAGATGTCGAACCCCGCATTCGTATACGAGGAAACTGCATGGAAGAGGCCGTAATAGAACGACTCCGTCCAGGTATCATGGAACCCTTGCACACGGAAATATACGCCGAATATAAGCGCGCCGGCCAGCTCAATGCCGAGCGCCATAAATAGCAGCAGCCGAATAAGCTGCACAAGGCCCGACAAATTGTGGCGGTTTTGGTCTATCATGATGAGCCTGCGGTAAGAGAGGCTGATATTGCGACCCAGTACAAGCCACAGGAATGTGCCAAGCGCCATGATGCCGATGCCCCCGAACTGGAAGCTGATCATGAGCACGAACGTCCCGAATACGCTGAATGTCTCTGCCGTGTTCACTGCCGTCAAGCCCGTTACGCTAACCCCGCTGACAGCTGTAAACAATGCATCAATCCATGAAAGCTCCGCGCCTGGCTTCACGCTGATCGGCATAACCAGAAGCAGTGTTGTCATCGCAATTACGGTCGCATAGCTGCAAACGATAAACTGCGTAGGCGTAATTTTATGAGAGAGTGCTTTTAACCAATTGCGCATGAATCGATTCACCTATATTTCCGTAATCATACTGCATGCCTCTCTACACTATACAGATATTTCGCCCGCTGAGCAACGAAAATGCGCAACGCCCGAAGGAATAGGCTTAGGCACGGTTAGCGCCTGCGCTTTTTGCTTACCACAAGTAATCCATCATTTCGGCCTTCATCAAGTTTGTGTCGATATTGCAGGCTTCCGCGTCAATGCCGTACTGCCAAATGGAGACCTCCAGCATGTTGCGCGCCTCCGGTTCGAACGCTGGCGCTTCCGCCTTCGTCGTGATCCCTACACTCACATCACTGGTCCACACAGCCGTCTGCTCGGCCAACTCGGGATACGCTTCAGAAAAGGACATATACGAAGCCAGAACCTCGCTGTCGCTAGCCTCTACGAACACACCATAAATGCCGGGGCGGTAGGCCGAAGCGGCAATCGTCTCTGACCACCCCTGCAAAAAATGCTGATCCACGGGATAATTCGGCTCAATATCCGCAAAGATGTACGTTCCTTCCTTCACCCCGATTTGTTCTGCATACGAAATCGCCTCGCGAGCCTCCGTCACGCCGGCATCATATGTGGTTGCATCCGTGAAATGGTTATAGATCGGAATGATGCGGATGCCCTGGTTATGCAGGAACGCAACTTCCTCAGGCGTCAGCCCGTAGGAAACGCCCTGCTTCGTCTCCAAGTACCGGCCTGCGTATACGGGTTCTCCGAAGTTCTCCTGCACACAGGCATAGAAAGACTCATCCATGACGCTGGCTGTATCGATCCCCCAATAGTAAGAAGGACTTGGTCCTTCCGATTCATCAGGATTGCGATCGGCATCGCTTGTGTCAGGACCTTCAATCGGTTCGGGCAAAGCAGTCGCAGGCTCGCTCTCCCCTTCTGTATGCACATTCATGAACAAAGCCAACACAAGAGCTACACATGCAAGGGCGGCAACCGCTGCCCAAAGCTCACCTCGGTCTCTCATGCTCATCCCACCTCGAAGTGTTTGGTCCATCCTATGAACCGATCCCCCTTGAAGTGAGAAAAACAATGGCAATTGGACGAACACCCAAGCCTATCTCGCCGCCGGACGCTCCTTCGCCTTGTCCGCTTCCGCTGCATTCCTGTTCGCTTCCTCGCGATTTTTCCTCATCTCCTCAACACTCTTCACTTGCAGCCGCGCCGCCCCCTGGTACCCTTCCCGGACCGGCACCGGTTCTTCTGAAGCCAACCGCTTCCTGGCGGCCGCCACCGCATCGCGATATTGGGGAAGCCACTCCGCTTGCGCTGCCAGCATTTCGTCCGCCATTTGCCAAACTTCCTTCGGGTTGCATACTGCACCCACAAGCGGATCGATCAGCATCGCCTGCCGAAGCAGCCGGTCATCGCCGTGCACGGCCGCTTCAACCGCAAGTCTCTGCACCGAAACGCTCGCATTGCAAACAGCCGCGCATCCGAGCGGCAGGTCGCCAACTGTGGGCATATTAATGCCGTTGCGGTCCACGTAACCCGGCGCTTCAACGATACAGTCATCCGGCAAGTTGGAAATGATGCCGTTGTTCACGACATTGAAGTGTCCGCGGTATACGCGTCCTGTCTCCAGGCCTTCAATAATATAAGAGCCGTGCTCCTCGCTGCGGTGCTCCGCCTCATACGTCCAGGCCGGATCCTTCATCCAGTTGGGGAAATCCGTCTCGAACCAATTGCGTCCTTCCGTGCAGACCCGAAGATAGCCGCCAGTCTCTCCGTTAATCCAAGTGCCCAAATCAATCCACTCCTGAATTTCCTGCGGCCTCTTTCGATACCAGGGCACATACTCGCTCAGATGGCCGTTCGACTCGGTGCTGTAATAACCGAACCTTCTCAGCATATCGATCCTGACCTTCTCCGTCTTGCTGAATTCCGGATGCCGCTCGAACGCTTCCAGAAGCTGTCCGGTCATGTCCTGCCCATTGTGCTTCACTTGAATGTACCAGGTTTGGTGATTGATGCCGGCACATACGATATCTACTTCATCCTTCGGCAATCCGAGCGCCCGGGCTATCTGATGATGTCCCCCTTGCACGCCATGGCACAAGCCGATCGTTCGCACGCCGCCATAATGGTTGCACGCCCAGGTGAGCATTGCCATCGGATTCGCATAGTTGAGCAGCAGGCAACCCGGTTCTGCGACCTCCCGAATGTCCTTGCAAATATCCAACATGACAGGGATTCCCCGCTGACCGTACATAATGCCGCCCGCACACAGCGTATCGCCCACGCATTGGTCGACCCCATACTTGAGCGGAATGTCCACGTCGAGCTGGAATGCTTCCAGGCCGCCCACCCGAATGACGCAGAACACATACCGGGCATCTTTCAGCGCCTCCCGCCGATCCATGGTGGACTGAATGTGAATGCCGAGCCCATTCTCCCTTAGATCGCGCTGGCACAGTTGCGTAACCATATCCAGATTTCGCTGCGAAATATCGGTGAACGCCACCTCCATGTTGTGAAATGCCGGCACGGTCATCAAATCTCGCAGCAATCCCCGCGTAAAGCCAATGCTTCCAGCCCCGACAAACGCTACTTTGAATGACATCGCTTGCTCCCTCCTTTTCATTCTCCTGGCATCATTTTATCAACCGGGGGATTGCAAGCGTTATCAAAATCGTGACCAATTCTGCATCGGTTTGTTTAAAATTCTCACTTTCCCTCTTGACGTATATACCGAATCGATTCTACAGATTTCCGATAATCCATAGGGGTTTGACCCGTTAGCTTTTTGAATACAGTGCTGAAATACTGACTGCTTCCCATGCCAACGTATTCGGCGATGTCAGCTACGGATATATCCGTTCTTGCCAACATCATCTTGGCCTGGTGCACCCGGTATCGCGTCAGATAGCCCACTACGGTTTCGCCCGTGTTGCCTTTGAAAATACGGTGCAGGTAACCGGGGTGAAGGCCGATGGCGTCCGCGATGTCTTGCACGCGAATGTCCTGCTCATAATGATCGTGGATGTAGTTCAACGCTTTCTTCACATACAATTGACCATGCAGATCCTCCCGAGACTCCGAATCCCGTGCCAGCCGGGCTATCCAAATGAGCAGCTGGGCCAGCAGCAGAGGAATAAGCCCGCTGTGCGGCCCATGCCGATCCAACTCAAGCACCAGGCTCTTCAGGACGGGATATACCTCATTCGAATCGCGAAGCACATGGAAAGGGCAGGCCGCTTTCTGGAATGCAGCCCATTCCGGGTTTTCTCTGGACAGCGCCCCCAGCGACAAAAAACCTTCCCGCTGCGGGACCAGCTCAAATTCCACATTCAGCATCCGGCACGGCTTTTTTGCATCCACAGTCAGCCGATGCGGCACATGCGCATCCAAGAAAATGAACTCATTCCGCTTTAATTCGAAGCTTTGCCCTTCCGTATCGATACGGCAAACGCCGTCAACCGCATACATGATTTCTACTGCGCTATGGGTATGAAAGGGCATGGAGAAGCCGTTCCATTGACGAAAATAATACGCCACTACTTCGGGTTGAACCTCCGCATCCATAACGCGGGCCCCGTACAAGCTGCTTTCTGCCATCCCATTTCCTCCTTGCCCGTCATCGATTTCCGCTCCGCTTGAGAATTGTCCGCCCCGCAACTTTCCTGATATGAGACTTCTGCAGGCATGCCGTGAATCCTTCTGGCAGGCTGATAGCTCCGGTTGCTTCCGGGCAGCACAAAGCCCGTCCGCATCAGCGCGGGCGGGCTTTGTACAAGCTGCCGTATAAGGTTTCGCTTCCTTCACTATGAGGCCCTGTGCGGCTCAAGCAGTCAAAATCGCTTCAATGCGATCGATTGTTTCCTGATCCAGCTTAATGTCTGCGGCCTTTACATTTTCTTCAATTTGTTCCGGACGGCTTGCACCGATCAGAGCGCTAGCCACATTCGGGATGCGCAGCACCCACGCCAGCGCAAGCTGCGACAGACTGTACCCAAGCTCCTTCGCAATGCCTTCCAGCTGTTCCACCTTGCCCAGCACCTCATCGGTCAAGTATGGCCCCATCCACATATTGGAGCTCGGATCCGTTGCGCGGCTTCCTGCCGGATGTGCCTGACCCTTCTTATATTTCCCGGTCAATACTCCTTGCGCCAACGGCGAGAATACGACTTGGCTTACGCCGTTGCGTTCAGACAACGGAATAATCTCACTTTCTATATTCCGGTGGAACATGTGGTACATAGGCTGGTTTACTACTATGCGATCCAGCAAGTACTTGTCCGCGATTTGCATCGCTTCCTGAATTTGCGCGGCGGTCCATTCGCTTACCCCTGCATAAAGAATTTTGCCCTGCCGCAGCATATCATCGATCGTACGCAGCGTCTCGTCCATCGGCGATTCCGGATCATGGCGGTGGCAATAATAAATATCGACATAATCGTGGTTCAAGCGCTTCAAGCTCGCATGCAGCTGCTCAAAAACGTGCTTGCGGGACAATCCCTTGTCATTCGGTCCCTCGCCCATCGGGAAATACACCTTTGTCGCCAGCACATATGATTCCCGCGGATATTTATTCAGGGCAGCGCCAACGATTTTTTCCGCTTCCCCCGTTACATACACGTTCGCCGTATCGAAAAAATTCACGCCAAGCTCGTAGGCTTTGTCTATGATCGTTGTCGCCTTTTCCTGCTCAACGGAGTTCGCGTATGTAAGCCAACTCCCCAAGCTGATGTTGCTGACCTTCAAGCCAGTTCTGCCAAGTCTGTTGTATTGCATCTCAAGCTCGTCCCTTCCATACCCGAATTTTTTTTTGATAATTTGTCTCATGTTCATTATAAACAACGTGATATACAATGAATAGAAGTGAAATATTCTAAAGAAAATTACCTCGACTTCACATTATGTAAGGATGTATAGCTAGTAACCTTTTTATACCGAACGGTTGGGGAGGAGATGCTCAGATGAAAACCGCACGCAAGTTGGAAGTAGTCGAAGTAGAATGCTCGATTGAAAAAGCGCTCACCATCATAGGAGGCAAATGGTCGTTTCTCATTCTGCGCGAGTTGTTTAACGGAACCCGGCGATTCGGCGAGCTGCGCAAATCGATTCCCAACATTAGCCCGAAAGCGCTCACGGACTCGCTCCGGCACCTGGAAGAGCATGAAATCTTGACGCGAAAAGTGATTCCTACCGTACCGGTTACGGTGGAATATACACTGACAGACAAAGGCATGGACTTGAAAAAAATGATCAAGGAAATGAAATTGTGGGGCGCGCGCTGGACCTGAAGGCGCTGACCGGAGCCCATGCCGGGCGCACAACATGAAGCTGCCTCCCAGTCAAAGAATGACTTTGGAGGCAGCTTCTTTTTGAATCGGTTCGCCTTTATAGCGGACTATTTCGCAAATCGATGATTGCCGATATCCTTGACCGTTTCCAGCGAATCGAAGTATCCCCCGCGGGAAACGTTCGGATTGAAGAAGTAAAGGGCGCCCGGAACGACCATCTCTCCATCCAGCGCGGCTTCCGCTGCTTTCAATGCCTCCGCGTCCGGCTCCAAATTTTCCAGCATGCCTTTCGCGGCTGGCGGGAATTGTCCCGGCTGATAAATAACCGCCTCAATCGTATTGGGGAACAAACTGCTTTCGACCCGGTTCATGATCACATTTCCGATCGCCACTTGGCCCTCGTATGATTCATGGCCCGCTTCCACTTCTATGATCTTTGCCAGCAGCACCACATCGGGGGAAGGCAGCTTCTCTGCAATCGCCTGGGGGATGACGGTCTTTAACGTGTTCCCCGCTATAAGCGCATTTGAAGCCAAGCCATTTCGCTCCTTCAGCAGGCCAGCCTTGACTCCGTGCTTCTCCGCGATCACACGAAGCGTGTCTCCCTGTTGAATCGTGTACAACGGCACCTGCGTGATTACCGCTGTCTTGGCAGCAGCATCCCAATCCATGGAGGCATGCATGAGCTCCGCTGCATGACGCAGCGGCAAATAAATGCGGTCTTCCTTAATGATTGGCGTGACATCCATCGTATACGTCTTTCCGTTGACTTGCATCGTCGGATCATCCACAGTGAATACGATCTTGTCGCCAATCGCAGTATGGAGCGAAATCTTCGGCGAATCCCAGACCATCTCACTCTCAAATTCGTCAGCAAGCGAACGCAAGGACACATATACGCGATCATTCTCAATAAACACGGCATCCTCCCGCGATGCATCTTTCCCCACTTGAATAGTCATCGTTATCGGATCCGGCGTAGTTTCGGCTGTATCTTCAGCCACTTGATCCGGCTGCGTGCTGCTTGCATCCCGTTCAGTTGGCGCTCCTTCTTCGTGAAGCGATTCCTGCATATGTACGTTCGTCGGTTCTTCAGTATTTGCCGGTGTTTCTGCGGCATAGGCGGACCCGGAGAATGTAGCGGCAGCTACTATAATCGCGGCTCCTAAGCCTGTCACACCTCGCAGCATGGTACCCCTCCTCTTCGCATGATATTCCTATTTTACCGGACTGCGTCCGATCAGGCAAACTATCTCCCTCCTCTTATTCATGGTACAATAAGACAATCGGAAGTATGACTACATCGTGAAGATCCGGTCAAGGAGGAATATCCATGAACCCCGTTGTCAGTAAGCGTTGGCTGCTTGCCCGACTGTATGAACCCGATCTCGTCATTGCGGACTGCCGCTTTGACCTGGCGAATCCCCTTGCGGGACGCCAAGCATACGCGGCTTCGCGCATTCCCGGCGCCCGGTATTTTGATCTTGAAGCCGATCTCTCCGCACCGGTTGAACAGCATGGCGGACGTCATCCATTGCCGTCGCCCGAGGCCTTGATCGCAACATTCAGCCAAGCAGGAATCAGTACAGATACCAGAGTAGTGGCATATGACGATCAAGGCGGCGCTATGGCCACACGATTGTGGTGGCTGCTCCACTATATGGGCCATGATCGCGTCTATGTGCTGGATGGAGGATTGGCCGGTTGGAAGCAAGAGGGATTCCCTATAGAAGAAGGAAATCCGGCGGTTGTCATCCCGGCTCGCTTTGAAGGGAACCCGCAGCCTGAATGGCTCGCCTCTATGCCGGAAGTCCAAGCAGCAGCCGCTCAAGCGCTGGCTGGCGAGCAAACGGAAACAGTGCTGCTCGATTCGCGGGAGCACAAGCGCTTCCTCGGGGAGGAGGAGCCGATCGATCCGGTCGCTGGACATATTCCCGGCGCCCTCCACTATTTCTGGAAGGATAATTTGAATGAGCGGGGGCAATGGAGGTCCGTCCAAGAACTGGAGGATCGCTTCCATGCACTGCCGAAGGACCGCGAAATAATCGTCTATTGCGGATCGGGCGTGACCGCATGCCCGAATGTGCTGGCATTGAAGCAAGCAGGATTTGAACGGGTCCGCCTGTACGCGGGCAGCTGGAGCGACTGGATCAGCTGTCCGGGGAATCCGATTGCGACAGGAGAAGAGTAAGCCGAGGACCGCGTCGGACGCGGAATTAAGGGCCGCGACAGGTTATGAGCCAATGACCTGTTGCGGCCCTCTTTTGGCTTATATAAGTTTCCTTTAATGGAAATTTCCTTTACAGGAAACTTCCTTCGTGATATATTGATCCAGAGAATCAAACACGATCAGATTTCAAGATCAGAAAGGAGGCAGATCCTTGAATGCGGCTACATTGAGTGCGCTTGCCGAACCTAACCGAATGAACATCATGGAGCTGTTGCGGGACAATGGAGCCCTCACGCTCGGGGAAATCGCGGAGCAGCTTGGGCTTCGATTGCCCCAGTCATCCAAGCATCTCCGGGTGCTGACTGACGCCGAGCTCGTTGACGTGCAGGCCGTAGCGAATCGGAGGATTTTCAAAGTGCGCAAAGAGCGGTTCGCTGAGTTGGAAAGGTGGGTTCAATCGTTCCAGGAAGCCAAGGAGGAGCAATTCACCCGGTTGGACGCTCTTCTCAGCAAAGTGCAAGAAGAACAGGGTGACCCAAATTGATATTGTTAATCCAAAGAGGTGAATGAAACATGTCAAAGACCACGATCATTGCTGAACCGAACAAACAGGAAATCATCATCAGCCGAACGTTCGAAGCTCCCTGCGAGCTCGTTTTCCAAATGTGGACGGATCCCGCTTATATTCCCGAATGGTGGGGGCCCAGCTTCATGACGACGACCGTAGAAAGCCTGGATGCCAAAAATGGCGGTATGTGGAGGTTCATCCATAGAGATCCGAACGGAAAAGAGTACGCTCATCGCGGGGTGTTTCACGAAGTGGCATCGCCGAACCGGCTTATCCAGACACACGAGCTTGAGTTTGTTCCCACTGTCGGGTTGATCACAGTAACGTTCGAAGAAGCGGGAGCAGGAAGAACGAAGATGACGGAAACGTCTCTCTACCCGTCGGTCGAAATCCGTGATGAATTGCTTCGGTCCGGCTTGACCGAAGGAATGGACGAGCTCTTGGATCGATTCGCCTCCTTGCTGGATATGCATTCTCAACGGAGCTTGCCATGAAGTGGTTCGTTCGCATCGTGCAAGGACTATTAGCTGCCGTCTTTCTTATGAACGGGCTAATGAAGGTATTCGTGAGCAGCGAGGAAATCCGGACTCTCTATACGGAGCCGCTCGGATACGGGGTCGGATTTATGCGCATGATCGGCGTATTGGAGCTACTAGCCGGCATTGGTTTGATCGCGGGATTCCGTTGGCCAAGGTTCGCGCTCCTCTCCTCAGCCGTTATCGTGATGATCATGACCGGGGCCGTCATATCCTTATTGGCCTTGGGACAAGGAGCCCTTATCGCAACATTTCCTTTTGTCATGCTCGCGCTCGCGCTTGCTGTGCTTTTCATAGCAGGGAGGCCTCTATTGCCGCACTATCGTCAGAAGGAGAAAATATGAGTCGAGAAATTGCTCGGAAGGATGATGAATCGATGGCAAAAGTGATTTTCGGTATGACCATGTCACTGGATGGGTTCATTAATGACGCGAACGGCAGAATGGGCTTACTGTACCCGAATTTGAAGGAGCTTGGTGAAACGGACATGATGCAAGAGGCGATTCGCACAACCGGAGCGGTAGTTATGGGGCGCAGAACCTTTGCAATGGCCAGCGATCCTGATGCTTACGCCGATCACTATGAGTTTCAAGTACCCATCTTTGTGATCACTAAGCAAGCGCCCGAGAGAAAACCAAAAGAAAATGGCCGAATCCGATTTGCGTTCGTAGATACAGTCGAAGCTGCCATTCAGCAAGCCAAACAAGCCGCTGGGGATAAAAACGTAACGGTTGTGGGCGGACCGAGCGTGGGGCGGCAATTGTTAAAAGCCGGACTCGTGGATGAATTGGAAATTGGCATTATGCCTATCTTGCTTGGTGAGGGGAAGCGGCTTTTCGAGTTCATGGAGGGCATGCAAATCGTGCTCAAAAAAACAAAAGTCGTTGAAACGGGCCAGCGCACTGACATATGGTTTACCGTTCAACAGTCATGCGAATGTTGAATTGGCCGCCGTACAAAGGGAATTCGGTGGCGACGGGATAAGAATAAGAACCGAAGAGCCTGCGTAAGTCGCAGGTTAGAGGGTTGTGACAGGTCAGGAACTTATTTACCTGTTGCAGCCCACTTTGTTTTTTCAGTTGCGTATTGTTTTCTACAGGCTCCATCGAATTTGTAGGGACAGCTGCCGAATTCAGGGGGCCCCAGAGCGGCAAACAACCGCTCTGGTTTTTTTTATTTCTCAGCAATGGATTTCGAATATCTGAATTGTAAATGGGGCAAATATCATGTTGACATCAAGGTTCTTTTGTTATACGGTTAGTTACATAAGTAATGAACCACATAAGGTGGTGAGAGGGAGTGACCTTATGTTTGATGATAAAAGCCCGATTTACCTCCAAATCGCGGCGCAAATCAAAGAACAGATCCTTCACGGTGAGTTGAAGGAAGACGAACAAGTGATGTCGACCAATCAGTATGCGTCTTTTTATCGGATCAATCCAGCAACTGCAGCGAAAGGATTTCAGCAATTAACGGACGATCAAATTTTATACAAAAAGCGAGGGATCGGGATGTTTGTAAGTCCGGGAGCTAGAGAACGCATCGTATCGGACCGGCGGGAGCGTTTTTTTCAAGAGAAGGTCGACGCCATGCTGGAGGAAGCCGCTGCGATCGGTATACCGTGGAATGAATTGATTGACTATATGAAGAAACGGGAAGGAGAGAATTCACAATGAGTGCGCCAGATATAACGATTGAACAGATGAACCTGAAGTATGATTCCTTTCCTGCGCTTCAGGATATTAATTTGAAATTGGAAGGAAATAAAATTTATGCTCTTTTAGGGCGGAATGGATCGGGGAAAACGAGTCTGTTGTCTGTATTGTCTTCCTTTCGCCCGGCATCCAGCGGGAGTGTAAAGGTGGGCGGAGAAGAAGTGTTTGACAATGAGGAAGCTACTCTTCAGATTTGTTTTATTCGAGATGAAGGAAATGTGTATGAAGAGGAAAATGCAAAGAAAGCACTAGCATTCGCATCCAAGTTTCGTCCGAACTGGGATGCAGCTTATGCAGATCAGCTGATGGAGAAATTTAAGCTGCCTTACAACAAAAAGGTAAGCTCGTTTTCACGAGGGATGAAGTCGGCAATGGGCGCTGTGATTGGCTTGGCCAGCCGAGCTCCAATCACCATTTTCGATGAAGCGTATTTGGGCATGGATGCGCCCTCACGTTATGCGTTTTATGAGGAAATACTGCGGGATTATATGGAGCATCCCCGTACGATTATTTTGTCTACTCACTTGATTGAAGAAGTGGAGTCCTTGTTCGAGGAAGTGGTAATCCTGGATCAGGGAAAAATACTCCTTCATGAAAAAGTGGATGAGTTCCGTGATAAAGGTGTTGCCGTCACCGGATCAGCCGATCGTGTAGACGAGATTTCCATAAACATGAAGGTGCTGAGCGAAAAAAGATTGGGTCCAACGAAATCCGTTACACTTTTTGGTGAGCTTGACCGGGAAACAAAACAAAAAATCAGTCACTATCAACTGGAAACCGGTCCGGTTGGCTTGCAGGATTTATTTATCCATTTCACGAGCAAAAAGGAAGGCGATGAATCATGACGAACAAATTGTTCAAGCATTTTTGGGAAAGCAATTGGACTATCTATGTATGGTTTTGGGCAATTTTGTGCTTGATGGTCATTGGCGGATGGGTGCTACAAGTCACCTTTTTGGGGGAATGGATCCGGCTGCGGGATGACATCGATGCCCTGCCGTTTGGTTTTTGGTCTTACTTGGATCAGGCTCCAAAATGGTTTTTGTTTGTGAACGGTATTTTGTTTACAACGATCGTGATGCCTGCATTGATTAAGCACGGGATCTCCCGCAGATCATTTTTTCATGCAAGCTTGCGAAAAGGGCTAACCGTTTCTGTTTTGTTTGTTGCCATTCTGATCATTGCCAATTTATTAGAATTTGGCGTTGCCCGATGGTTGGGCGAAACCTTAATCTTCCGCTTCTCCGCCCAGGATGTCTGGGTGAATCCGGTTTTTAATGCTGTGAAACTATATTTGGACATGCTTCTGATATTTATTGCAGGCTGGTTGGTCGGACTGAGTTTTTACCATAAGGGCTGGCTGCGGGGGATTGTATACAGCATCGTCGCGCTCGCGCCATTTTTCCTCATCCATTTCATTGGTCAGTCCGAGAACGTTCACGTTGCCGCCCTGGGAAGCGCGGCGATGATTGCAGCATACGTTGTCTCGACAGTACTCCTTTGTCTATGGGCTCGCCGAATGGTTAGCAGAGTAGCTGTTCGTTAATTTCCCAACCAAAAAAGGAGAAATGTCCATGAAAAATCATGGACATTTCTCCTGCAAATGTTCCGGTTAATTCGAAATCAGCGTAATCTCATTCGATGGCAGGGACAGACTGTTCACTGTTGCCGTCCTTCCGTCCGCTATGGAGAGAATGAAGACGCGGTAAGGAATTCCCCCGCGCAGCGCATTGCCATCCACATCCGTTGCGGAAGCTGGCAGCGTCACTGCGAGATTGCCGCCGGTTTTGCTGACTGTAGTATAGCGCGATGCCGGTACTGCATTAGCTGCTGCCAAATTAAAATTGCTCGCGTTAGCAGCAGGAACAACCATGACGGCATAATAAGCGATCTGCTGTTCATTGCCGGCTTTGGTGAAGTTGACCGTCAGACCCAGCTGACCGCCTGGGGCGCTAGTATCCTGCACGTTGGTGATTGTAGCTGCTTGAACGCCCGCTTCGGTAAGCACGACATCGGCCGATGGCGCGGACAGCGCGTTGGACATGTTGGTACGGCTTTCCGCCACCGCAAGGACGAATACCTTATACGGAATGCCCCGAACTAACGGATTGCCTTGCACGTCTCTAACCGACTGCGGCAGCGCTCTGCGAATATCGCCTCTCTGCTTCGCCACCGAAGTATAATTCGCGGAGGTGACTTGGTTGGCCGAAGCCAGATTGAAAGCATGAGACTGACTGGCAGGCACCAGCATGATCCGATATTCGGAAACGGCTGCTTCATTCGGAGAACGGGTGAACGAAACTTCCAGATCGCGGCCGTCTCCGAAATGATTGACAATATGGCCCGCTACATGGCTCGGAGCCCCCAGCGCATTGTCTGACAAGGTGATAGACGCGGAGGCATGGGACAAGGCGTTGCCTCCGGCATTGTTGCCCGTGTTCACAGACAAAACGAACACTTGGTAACTGACGCCGCTGCGGATAGCCGCTCCGTCTACGTCTCGGGCGTCAGGCGGCAGAGCCTGGCTCAGATGATTGCCAGTTTTAGCGACATAGGTAAAGTTTCCTGGGGACACGGCATTGGCTGCTGCCAGATTAAATCTTGAAGCGTTGGCCGATTTCACCACCAGAATGCGGTAATGGCTGAGTTGAGATTCATCCGGGATTTTGTTGAACGAAACCAATAGATCGCGGCCGTCGCCATAATCGCTAATATCGTTCACTTGCAAATTGCTAACGGCATTAACCCTGACGTTGTTGGATAAGGTGATTTCCGACGAAGCGGAGGACAGCGCGTTCGCATGGCTGCTGCGGCTGTTGCCGACAGCCATAACAAACAGGCGATACGCTTGGCCGTTCACAATGGCATCCCCCTGCACGTCCCGCATTGTGGAAGGCAACGTCTGACTGATATTGCCGCCGGTCTTGGCGATGCGGTGGTAACGGGCTGATCCGACTTTATTCGCTTCGCTGAGATTGAAGTTGCGGGCATGCTGCGATTTCACAACGAAGACGCGGTATTCCTCTACTTTGGACTCGTCAGCCGACTTGTTGAAGCCGATCAAGAGATCGCGGGCATCGCCGTAGTCGCTGACGTCCTTGACGGTTACGTTGGTCGGCGCCTTCACAGCAGGAAGGTTGATGGTCACCGCAGAACTGGATGGAGACAGCTCCATGCGGTATAATCCGTTGTTGTTGCCGACGGTAAGCACGAAGACGGTATAGGATTGCCCGCTTTTGATCACTTCCCCATCGACGTCGCGGGTATTTTCCGTTAAGGTTACCGTTTGATTGCGTCCGTTCGGCCTGACAGCCGTGAAGTTGCGGGACAACACATTTTCCGCCTTGGCACTGGTAAATTGGCGCGCCGCAGAAGATTTGACCACCAGAATCCGATAGTGGTCAATGACGGATTCGTCTGCCGCACGATTGAAGCGAACTTCGAGATCGCGGCCGTCGCCATACTGCGCATTGGCTTTCACCTGAAGGCCGGATACTGCGACAACCGGCTTCGTTGTAATGGTTACCGTTTGGGCAGCAGCGTTCCACGTTACTTCTTCTCCCAATGCTTCGCTAACAAACCGCACGGGCACGACTGTGCGGTCGTTGACGGTCCTTGCCGGCACATCCAAATACACGGTTTCGTTGTTGATCGTCGCCGTCGTGGAATGAATCGTGAGCGATACCGTCGTGTTTCCTTTCCGCGCAGTGACGCGCTGTTCCTGCTGGTTCCAATTTACTTGAGCGTTCAACGCTTCGAATATGGCGCGCAAAGGCACCATTGCGCGGTTCTGAATCAACACCGGGCTTTGATCGGTTGCCAATTCCACGCCGTTGATGAGAATTTTAATTTGCGAAGCCGCTTGACTCTGTGCCTGAAAGAAAACCGATGACAACATTAGGCATGCTACGAACATAAACGCCAGCTTTTTCACATAACTTCCTCCCTCGATTGATAAGGAACTATAATGATGGTTATGTATGGTTGACGCTCCAAGAATGAGAAAAGTTGCTTGTTTTCAGTCGGGAGAACAAAATATTTTTTTGGCGCCAACAACCTAGTAAGAGGTGTTCAGTTTTACTGCCGAGATCAATCAACCATCGCGAAATGTCATGCAGAAGATCGGGATGCGCCTTGACCGCTTCTTCGACCATCCCAACGTGCAGATTGGCAGCCCCTTAAGAAGACATATGCTCTATCATGTAACGCCGAATCAGTTCCCGGCTTCCTCTGGCGCATACAAACAGCCCCCGAAAATAAACGGAAGCGCAAGGCGTGTCCGTTTACTTTTACGGGGGCCAGTCGAAGAGCTCGAATCAAGATTGGGCATACTCCATCGCGGAGCGCTGTATGACAGACTGCATCGGGAGATGATAGGGGCATTTCTCCTCGCACAGCGGCTTTTCCTTGCATGGCTCATAGTCCGCGCATGCCTGCATCTTCTCCAGATGGTTCTCAAAGAAGGATTGGCCTTTCGGCAGCAATCCGAGAGCGCGTGTTGCTTCGCTGGAAATCATCACGTCCGGAATCTTGATTTCCAGCGGACAGGAGCAGTAGTTGCAGCGGCGGCAATTGTGTGCGCCCATCTCCCGCGCAAGCTGCTCGAGCTCGGCCTTTTCATCCGCATCCACATCCCGCTCCATGGCCGCGATATTTTCCTTCACTTCGTCCACACTCGTCATCCCGGAAATCAATGTATGGATGTTCTGGCTGTACGGATACCGGATCGCCTTATCAATCGGCTGAATAAATCCGCCGGACAGCGGCTTCATCGCAGTACGACCCATATTCAGCTTGTCTGCCATCGGAATGAGCTCATCCAGCGCAAACGGCTGGGCCAAGTTCAGATGGAAGAGCACTTGTTCGAATTTGCCGCCGGAAATCCACTTGGCCAGCAGCTCAGGGCGATGGCCGGTAATGCCGACATGCCGCACTTTGCCTTCCCGCTTCATCTCCATGACCGCTTCATATGCGCCGCCCTCATCCATCACCTGCTTGATCTCATGCGGATAATTCACATAATGGATTTGCAGCAGATCAATATAATCGGTCTTCATTCGAATCAAACTGCGTTCGATCTCTTCTTTCGCCGACTGGTAATCTCTTTTATTCGTCTTAGTCGCAAGAAAAAACTCATCGCGGCGATGCGAGATGCTGTTGCCGATGATCTCTTCGCTGTTGCGATAGCCTGCAGCTGTGTCAATGTAGTTGATGCCATGATCCAGCGCATAATTCAATGCCTCCTTCGCCTGCTCAAACGGGACGCCAGGCAAATTCATCGCACCAAATCCAAGCGAGGACACCTTGTAGCGAATATTTCCAAACGAATGGTATTTCATGGACATTCCTTCCTCCCATGCTCGTTGATCTGCTAGTTCAAGCGCTAAGTGCCGCATCAAGGATGAACGCCAGAGGGAACGGCATTAGCTGCCGCCAAATAAATGAACATCGCTGGGCAGGATGCGCTCCCCTTGATACAGCATGAACCGGCCTTGCATCCATTCAATCCGCAGCAGCTGCCGATCATCGGACTGAAACCGCCATACGTGCATTTCCCCTGCTGCCGTAAAAGGGGTTCGTCCGGTTACGGTTTGCCAAACGGTATATTCTTCCTCCAAGTAATAGCTCACATCATCGAGTTCAATCGTTGACGGTACTTCACTGTACTGATCCAGCCTCCCGTCAATCTCCTCATACAGGATGCAGTCGGGCGCTTCTCTCTGCTCGACATACAGATACTTGATGGCTGCGCCGTCCTTTAATGTGATCATCGCTTCTCTTCGGCCAGATCCCGACATTTTGCCGATCACTTCGTACATGGCGAGCGATACCTCAAGCGCATCGCCCGGCATGCAATCCATCACCGTTTTTTCTCTTCTCGGCGGTTCCGGACGGCGCATCATGCCTTTCAGTCGATTCCAGATACTCATCGTAGCTCGTCACCTTTCATCTAGACAATTAAGCTGGACACAGCGAAGGCGATGCCAACATACACAAACGCCAGCAGCGCGGCTACTGCGGTGTTGCCCTTCTGCAAATTTTCCGAGAGCTTGATGCCTGGCGTTGCCCAATCAAATACCCAATACGTAGCGATCAAGCACACGTATCCGACAAAAAACCACATGCCCATATGAAGAATGGAGGCGTTCGTGTAAGCGGCTACTCCAAGTATAATAGCCGTCGCCAAAAATTTGCCGCCGAGGGCAACGCCAACAGCCGTATTGCCCTTGCGCAATTCCTCCAAATCATTGAAAGGCGTCATTATCGAGAACAAGAACATGCCGGTCAGCTGCAAAATCACAATCGCCAGCACACTGATGAACAAATTGACAACAATCATTCCGCCCACCCCCTGAATTTGGCCATGGCCATATCGTAATCTTCGTAATCGTGCACTTCCTCCAGCTGCACTTTGACACGCTCCTGCGACTTCAGAGCTTCATAACGGTCCGTATCGATCGGCTGCTTGATATCGTGGCCGGATGGCAGCGTCACCACGGCGAACTGCCGAAACTCCCCTTCATGCTCGGTCTTATAAACACCGACGAGATCGACCTCGGTCTCCAGCAACACCTTGAGATTCGCCAAATCTTCCTCAGCCGCTTCCTGTGTCGTGTAAGACTTGATCATTTTCCATTCGGACAAGGTAACCTGATTGCGCCCATCCTCATTCATGCGCATCGTTGCGCTCATATGTTCCAATACCCATACTTTGTCACCCGTGGCGAAATGATTGTCATTGGGCAGCAGCTCATTATTCGGAAGCAGCACCATATCCCCGCCAATGATATCGCCGACTTCCCGCTCTGCAATGCGATAATCCCAAGGGACTACGCTTGCCGAGGAAACGGCGTTTTCTGTTGGTACGGCAGAAGCGCTGCCTCCGCTCAGCGGGGAATTCGCCGTTTGCAGCACATCGGGCGCCGTGTCCGAATTCTTGCCGATGATGAATAGAACAACCAGTATGATGCCACCAATGACCAGCAACTGCCCTAATCTGCCTTGCTTCATTTCTCCTTCACCCCTATTGCTATAAAATGGCTCGCGTTGCCCGTAATCAGTCCACCCGCTCTTCCCAACAGTCCCGATGGCTGTCCGTTAAGCATGAACATGCCTGCCAGCAGATGATAATCGCCGTTGTATAATTTGACCGGGTGCAGCTCGGCGCGCTGCTGGTATATCGGCGGAAACCAGACACTTGTGTCGTATCCATCCCGATCCTCGGTTTCCAGCTGCCCTTTCTCATCATAGAGCTTGACGGACCCGCCTTCGCGGCCAAACATGGATTTGCTGACATAGGAATGCTCCAATACAGGCTGATCGTACGTCGGCAGCATATAGCGGTTTATTATTGCATGCTCCTCCCGGGTAAACAGTCCGCTCATGAGTTCATGCAGTCCCCAAATCAGCGCCTGAAGCCCCTTCGATTGCAGCAATATTGCATGAACCGGGTTGAACAGCTGCAGTTTCCCGCTTTCCAGTGCGAAAGCAAGCGCCTCGCCGCCGTCATCTACCGCCATCCATTCTTTAGGATACAAGGCGAACAAGCTGTGAATCGGCATGCCTGCCGCATCCTTCAGTTGACCTTCATCCACCCACAGTTCCAGACAGTCCAGGCAGCGGACAGGCAATCCGCTGTGCCGCACCAGCATTTCAATCGTCCCTGTGTCCTCAGCGTGTTCCCCATATGCCATGCATGCCGCAACCTCAGGTCTCTCCGCCTGCCACGCTTCCGCAATTCGTGCCTTCATGCCATCATTAGCACTCATGACCCCATACTGCCTGCACATCCAAGGAGTCACCACGCTGGCTTCCACATACCCTGTCGGCGTATCTGCGTTCAGCTCCAGCAAGCGAATGTCTCCTGCCGGCGATATGGCGAAATCAAAACGCGCGTAACGGCTGATCAACCCCTCCGGTCCCGGCTCAAGGACGTCCAGTGCATCCCACAACACTTCAGGTACGGCCAGCAGCTCATACAAGTCCCTGCGCCCGACAACGAATCTTGCCGCCTTGTCAAAAATCGTCCACAGTGCACCAGCCGCATTCCGCAACTCTTCATATAAGGACGCGGGCATGACAGCAAGCTGGTCCACCCAGTACGCTTCGTTACCCAGATCTGCCCAAGTAAAGCCCATCGCAGCCAGCTTCTCCACACGCTCCCGGCGATTCGGCCGCGGCTCGCCCACAATCTCGATCATGACACGTCAGCCTCCGAAGGAGGAGCTTTTGCTGCTGGAACTGAAGCTGCTGGATTTCCCGCCTATTCCGCCGGGGGAGGAGGAAGTTGCCTTGGCCGAACTGCTGCTGGCGCTTCCCCTTCTTGTAATGGAACCGGTGGAATCAGTCGTTTTCGGCCGAACCGTAGATCCCGCTGTCGGCTTGTTCTGGAAGCTTCCGCTTTCGAATGTTTTTGGCCGGTAAGGCTCATTCGTCCGCGGGTTGTAAACCGGTCGGGAATCCGACCAGCTGCGGCTGGAG
Organism: Xylanibacillus composti; assembly: GCF_018403685.1. NCBI lineage: Bacteria > Bacillati > Bacillota > Bacilli > Caryophanales > Paenibacillaceae > Xylanibacillus > Xylanibacillus composti. The sequence goes on along the minus strand of NZ_BOVK01000043.1, from coordinate 2,626 downwards.
TAGGACCTGCCGCTGTTGAAGATCAAGTGATACAACAGCAAGTCGTCCCAGCCAAAGCCATTATGCACAATAACGGGGGCAGAACCGCCGCCTGTGCCTCCTGCCGCTTCTTCGCCGGACCCGTCCAGCGGCCCCTCTTCGAAATCTGCTCCCTCAGCCGGCAGTCTGATTGGCAAATTCCAATCTATCTCTGGATCATAATACTCTTTCACCGCTTCCGTAGACCATTCGACCAGCACGGGGCCAGCGTCTGGATTCGTTGTTTCCGCTCGCGCCGGCGGCATCAGCAATAAATTTGCCGCCAATGCCACGCCAAGCGAAGTAGAAAGCACTCGCAACGGCTTGCCCTGATAAGTCCAATGCTCGAGCAGTGATTTGCGCTCCGTCATGTTCCGCTTCCCCTTTCCCGTCAGTCTGCTTCTGTTTTGTTCGTCTCGCGATCCTCTATAACTGCTGCCACCAATATTTCCAGCAGTCCGGAATTGACATTCAATCGGCCTTCCAGCATCTCATATTCCTGTCCGTCGACCAACAAGTAATTGGCATGGTCCAGCGCAGATATTTGTGTGTCGTTCCATATTGCCTCATGAATCGTTTTCATTTCCCCGGACAGTTTCTTCTCCACAATAGCAATTTTCACGCTCATCGGAAACCCCTTTCGACAAAAAAAATAGTTACTTTTCATACGTAATCCAGCAAAAAATGTTTCATGAAGTCTTGAAGCAACTGGAACCGCACATACCCGGTAAGCTATGATGAAGGTATTAGCCCGCATGGGAGGAGGAGAGTCTTGAAAGCCTTGCTCTTGATCCTTGTCATCGTCTATGTGGCCGGTTACTGCTTGATACCATACCTGTATTCCCGCGTCCTCAGCCCTTGTTTTGGGTGGCGCTTTCCTTCCGCTCGCTTTGCGCGAACCGTGTACAGTCTGCTTTCCGGCAGGCGAGCTGTGGCGCTGACCTTCGATGACGGCCCGGACCCGGTTTATACTCCGAAGCTGCTGGATTTGCTTGCCGCCAATCACATTTCCGCCACCTTCTTCGTAGTGGGGCAGCGGGCTTCCAGGCACCCTGACCTGATCCGAAGAATCGCTGCTGAAGGGCATGAAATCGGCATCCATAACTACAGGCATTGGCCCAATTGGCTGCTGGCTCCTTGGTCGGTTGACCGTCACCTTCAACGGACCGCATCCATGATTCATGAACAGACCGGGCGATGGCCGAAGCTCTACAGACCTCCGTGGGGATTGCTTAACCTCGCCGACCTGTTTCGTTCCCGCTACCGCCATGTGCTGTGGTCCGTTATGGTCAACGATTGGCGCGCGAAGGCGGAGACAGTGACCGCCATGCAGCGCCAATTATCGCAGCATGTTGCCGACGGGTCGATCATTGTGCTTCACGATTGCGGCAGCACCTTCGGCGCCCGTCCGGATGCGCCCCGCTATATGCTGGAAGCGCTGGAAGGCTGGCTTCGGATCAACCGAAACAAGTGGACCTTCGTGACGCTCAGTGAAGGCATTGCGCTGGATGCCGATCGGCAGAGCGGCGAAGGGGGGGCTCCGGCTGTCCCCTGCTCCCGAACGCAAGCCGTACAACCTCGACCGAAATCATCTGCGCGGCGGCGCATTCGTTCCGCGTTTGCAGCAGCGTGGCTGACATGGGACAGCCTGGTTTTGCACCTGCTGCGCATTTGCCCGATCGACTCAGAGCAACCGTTCATCCAGGCTCGTGTCCGTCCGTACACGGGCAAGCAAGCGCTCCGGCTGGACGACGGAACCGAAGTCCGAAAGGGCGATTACATTGCGGAAATTCATCTGAACAATCGGATGATCTATTCGATCAGTCAAGCCTATCCTTCGATGATGCAGCTGATCGTGGCCCTGCTTCGCCGCTTCCAGCCTGGACTTCCGCGGCTGGCTGCCTATATTCGCAAGCATCCGAAAGCTGCGAGGATCAAGGCTGTGTACGGCGTCAGCTTGCTCCACCAGCCGGCGGAGCGGTTCGGCTTTACCGTATTGGCACTGCCTGATGGTCTGTTCATGCGCATGACCCGTTGGTATTTGCGGCTCGTGCAGCGACTGCTACAGCCAGGTCGTCCCCGGCTGCGGCGCAGCAGAGAGCGACTGGAGCCGAAGATCATGGCGATGTCCTCAAATAAGCTGCTGCATCTATATCCGGATAAGAAGCCCGGCGAATTCCGGCAACCGCAGACAAAGCAGAAGGAATGAGCGAATAGAGTGCTTGAAATCGAAGTTTCGCGGCAACATGCAGTTGCCCCCATTTATTTATATTCCACCGCTTCGCTTGGCAAGCTAACAGCATCGGAGGTGAGACGTATGAACATCATGGACGGCATGGACGCAGCCCGCTTCAAATCAGGGAATCCGGACAATCCTGACAAACAGCGCAAGGCCAAGAAGAACGAAAAAGCGATCAAAGACCTCGTTCAACGGGACTTCAATAACCGTTAGGACAACGCCTGCGATTCGTGAAGCATCGCAGGCGGCCATACTCTTGGCTGCTTGATAACAATCGTTAAGGAATCATGCATAGAACTGTAGGCAGCATAGCCTATTAAAATGAGGTATCTATAGAGAAGTGAAAAAGTGTCAATAGTCTGTGAAAAT
>NZ_BOVK01000042.1 GCF_018403685.1 Xylanibacillus composti | reverse complement strand
AAAAAAACAAGTGACCAAAGGGTGATGCAAGCTTGAGTTACCGCAGGGTCTTATTGTTGTCTGAAGGTTTCGGCACCGGCCATACGCAAGCCGCCCAAGCGTTAGCCGTCCACTTGCGGGCGGCCGATTCCCGGGTGATGCCCAAGGTGCTCGAGCTCGGTTCCTTTTTGCATCCCGAGCTGGCACCGCTGGCCTTTTCCTTTTTTCGGCGCACCTTAATCAAGCGGCCAAAGCTCTACGGAAAAATCTACAGGCATTACTACGACAAGCCTCTGAACCGATTTGCGCAACTAGCACTCCACCGCCTGTTCTACGCACAAACCGCTGCACTGCTGCGTGATTACCAGCCAGATGTCATAGTCAGCACACATCCATTTCCCAGCGCCGTCATTGCAAGAATGAAGCGGCAAGGTTGGCCAGTACCGCTATGCACCGTCATCACCGATTATGATGCGCACAGCGCCTGGATTCATGCAGAAACCGACGCCTATCTCGTCCCATCCAAAGAAGTAAAAGAAGCCTTGATCGAGAAGGGGGTAGATCCCGATACGATTGAAGCGACAGGCATGCCGATTCATCCCTCTTTCCACGGACAACCGGATAAAGCGCTGATCCGCAGGCAATTCGGCCTTCGCTCCATGCCGACTGTGCTCATAATGGGCGGCGGCTGGGGGCTCATGGGCGAACAGCACCTGCTGGAAGCAGCGCTGGAATGGGCGGATCAGGTTCAGCTTGTTATTTGCCTGGGGAACAATCGCCAGGCACTGCATCAGCTTCGGGCCAATCCAAAATTGGATCACCCGAACATACGTCTGTTGGGCTATACGGATGATATTCACCAGCTTATGGACGTTGCCGACCTGCTCATTACCAAGCCAGGCGGCATGACCTGTTCGGAAGCCTATGCGAAAGGCTTGCCTATGCTCTTCTGCAATCCGCTGCCCGGCCAGGAGGAAGGGAATTGCGCCTTCTTCTCATCGCTGGGAATAGCGGAGAAGCTGGATTCAGCGGAAACGCTCCACCGGCGGTTTGCCCGGCTGGTGAATCCGAGACGGCCGTCCGAAACGTCAGGCGCATCCCTATATACAGGACAGCGACCCGGGGGCAACCCGGCTCGCTGCGCGGAAGCTGTGCTGCGGCTTTTCGACGCCCCTCGCGTTCAGGAGCCTGCCTCCTTGTTCGTCAACACTTCGACACGGTAAATGGGCAGCCCCTCGGCAACGAATTTTTGCTCGTACTCGGTAAAGACATGTCCGGGCGGCGTTCCTTCTGCGTGCACGTTCAAGCTGATGTTCCGCATGCGGAGGTTCATGTCAGCGAACACATTCAACGAATACTCGAACAGGCTGGCTGCATCCGTCTTCAAGTGGATTTCGCCGCCCGGCTCCAAGATATGCATATACTTATTCATAAACCGGGGATGAGTCAATCTCCGGTTTTCATGTCTCTTCTTCGGCCACGGATCGCTATGGTTCAGGTAAATATGGGACAGTTCGGATTCAGCGAACATCTGGTCAATGTGCTCGACATTGGCCCGCACCAGCACCAGATTGCCGGGCATCTCGCCAGCTCCCGCAACCAGCGCCTTTTCGTAGGCACGCCGGATCAGCTCGTCATACCGGTCGATCCCGATAAAATTGATATCCGGGTGCAGCCGCGCCAGCTCCGTGATAAAACGCCCTTTTCCCATCCCCAATTCCGCATGGACCGGAGCATTCCGAACGAACAGCTCCATCCAGCGTCCTTTCCACTGCTCGGCATTCAGCACAATGCGCTCCTTGCCCTGCAGCACATCGATCGTATCGGCCTTTCTTCTCAAACGCATCACTTTCGACTTCCTTCCAGAATGGAATTCCGCGCGCAAAAAAACGCAACTTCTATTTTCCCCAATTCCGAACGGGTTGTCAAAATAAAAATAGAGGATTCTCCGCCAGCCCGGGCAAGAATCCTCTAACTTGATATCCTTCTCGCATTCGAGATTATTGTATGTTTGCCTTGCTCTGCGCATCCTTCACGCGCTGTTGCAGTTTCTTCCGGGCGTCCAGCACAAGATGAGGCTCCTCGTTGAAACGAATGCCAGACAAAGCAATGGCTTCCTTGACAGTCAGTTCAACCGTAATCTTCTCGTCTCCGCCTGGGATCTTCACCTGCGAATTCATGGCCAACACCTCTTCTTTGAAAATAAAATGCTCGAGAGCTAGTGCCGCGTATACGTGTAGCGTTCCCTGCCACAGCCAAACTATGAATTCTGAAGAAACTTTCTCCTGCGGACCATCTTTCCCGCACTCTTAATATAACACAAGATGTAAGGTAATTCAAGTGAAAACATCGGTTTTTCCGCACTTTTTTCATTGAATATTTGATTAATTGTGTTTATATTTTATTTAGTAAAACGAAATATTATAGCGAGGTGAAATGACGTTGGTTCTATCCAAAACGGCTCAGATTGAGGAGCACAAGCGCGCCCGCGCCGAGCTCTTTTACCAAGGGGTTCATGATATTCAGCTCGCCTATCGGCAGCGGCTCTCCCGGATGCTGAGCGAGGTTGACGGCGGCACCGTTACGATTGTCCAATTTCTGATTATGCGCCGGGTAGAGGTTGAAGGTCCGCAGACGATCGGCACGCTGGCCGCATGGAATCAGGTAACGCCAGCTACGATGTCGCCGATCATCGACAAGCTTGAACGGCGCGGATTCGCATTCCGGCAGCAGCATCTCTCCGACAAACGGACTTATCGCGTCCATCTCACGGAAGAGGGAAGCCAGTTGGTGCGGAAGCTCAATGAGCGTTGGAAGCAGGAGATGGCACCTTCTTTCATGGCTCTGACGGGCAGAGAGCAAATCCGCATTCTGGAACTCTTGGACAAAGTGAAACAGCATATACAGGCAGCCGATGAAGATGGCTGGAACTGACAACCTCCTCCCTTTGTTCCATCCGCCTGCTTTTGCTACAATAGATGAAGCGGCATAACGAAGGAGAGCAGACAAGCCATGCACAAACATTCACCTATCGCCGCCCCGCCGACAGCCAATGAGGCTCCGCGCTGGGGAGACAAGCGATTTCATACATGGAATTACGAAATGAGAAGACAGTTCGGCACCAAGGTGTTCAAGGTCATGCTGGACGCAGGCTTTACCTGCCCGAACCGGGACGGCTCGATCGCCGCAGGCGGCTGTACATTTTGCAGTGCGCGGGGGTCCGGTGATTTCGCCGGCAGCCGGCGCGACGATCTGATCACCCAGTTCAATACCGTGCGCGACCGCCAGCATCAGAAGTGGCCGGAGGCCCAATATATCGGCTATTTCCAAGCCTATACGAATACGTACGCCCCCCTGCCCGTGCTCAAGGAATATTACGAGGCGATTCTGGCTCAGCCCGGCGTTGTCGGCCTATCGATCGCCACGCGGCCGGACTGCTTGCCGGACGACGTCGTCGAGTACTTGGCGGAGCTGAACCAGCGCACGTACCTGTGGCTGGAAATGGGGCTGCAGACGGTGCATGAATCGACTTCCACACTGATCAACCGCGCGCACGACACCGCCTGTTATGAAGATGCTGTCCGGAGGCTGCGCAAGCACGGCATTCGGGTATGCGCGCATATCATTTACGGCTTGCCCGGCGAAACCCACGACATGATGCTGGATACAGCGCGTGCGGTATCGCGCATGGATGTACAGGGGATTAAGGTCCACCTTCTTCACCTCATGCGCAAAACACCGATGGTCAAACAATGGGAGGCCGGACTGCTTCGCTTTTTGGAGAAGGACGAGTATGTCGGCCTTGTAGTCGATACGCTGGAAATGCTTCCGCCCGACATGATCGTGCACCGGGTAACTGGCGACGCGCCCCGCGACCTTCTCATCGGCCCCATGTGGAGCCTGAAGAAGTGGGAAGTGCTCAACGCCATCGACGCCGAGCTGGCTCGCCGGGATACCTGGCAGGGCAAATATTGGAGAGGTGACTGACCGATGGGCTTCTGGTCGGTCTTGACCTATGCCCATAAGCTGGCTGAGCGGCGGGTCGCTGCCGGCGAGACGGTCATCGACGCCACGGCGGGCGCCGGCGCGGATACGCTGGCGTTGGCCAGAATGGTCGGAGCCAAGGGCAAGGTTTACAGCTTCGACATTCAGCAGGAGGCGCTCGACCGCACGCGCGAGCGGCTTGCACAAGCAGGCATTGCTGAGCATGCCGTCCAGCTGCTGCTTGCATCGCATGACGAAATGCGGCACTTGCTGCCTGCGTCGTGCCATGGGCGTGTTGGCGCTGTCCTGTTCAACCTGGGGTACCTGCCTGGCGGCAATCCCGATGTGATTACACTGCCGGACAGCACGATCCGCGCGCTTGATCAGGCTTTCGCCCTGCTCAGACCGGGCGGCCTGCTGTGCGTCACTGTCTATCCGGGACATCCCGGAGGAGAGAAGGAGGCGGCAGCCGTCGACGACTGGTTCGCACAAGTGGACCCGGAAGCGGGGCAGTCAATCTGTTATCGGATGCTGAACCGCCGCAGCGCCCCATATGTGCTGGCAGTTGAGAAAAAACAAAGCCCGTCAAAGTGACGGCAAGCTGCTCAGGTGTTTTCCTATACCTATACCTTTACCGTTAACGGGCCCTGAACCTATGACATCGACATTCAAGGAGGAACCACTCATGATCCAACCGTATCCATTGAAATTCCAACCTGATTTCAAAGAACGGGTCTGGGGCGGGCGCGCCCTGGAACAGTTCGGCTTCGCCATCCCTGACGGCGCCATTGGCGAAGCGTGGACGATCGCCGATCACGCCAATGGACGCTCCACTGTTGCCAATGGCGAATTGGCCGGGAAGGGTCTCGACGAAATACGGGCAGAGCTCGGCTCCGCCTGGTTCGGCACGAAAGGCGCGTCTGCCAAGAACGGCCGCTTCCCGCTGCTGGTCAAGCTGTTGGACTGCCAAGATGATCTGTCGGTCCAAGTCCATCCCAACGACCACTACGAACGGCTGGCGGAGGGAGAACTGGGCAAAACCGAGATGTGGTACATACTTGACGCCGCTCCCGGCGCTACTATTATCTATGGACTGAAGAAGGATGTAGACCGTGATGCCTTCGCCAAGGCGATTGCCGAGGATCGAATTATGGACGTGCTGGAAACGGTCCCGGTCAAAACCGGAGATGCCTTCTATATCCCCGCAGGCACCGTGCATGCATTGCGCGCAGGTGTGCTCGTTGCGGAAATTCAGCAAAACTCCGACACCACTTACCGGGTGTATGATTACAACCGCCCGGGATTGGACGGCAAGCCGCGTGAGCTGCATATCGAAGATTCGCTGAATGTGACCGCGTACGGCGATTCAGGCGCGAGCCGTATGGAAACGACCCTTAGCGGCAGCCACTCGTGGTTGAAGCTCGCCGCGTCTCCTTATTTCGTAACGGAAAAAGGTCAGGTAGACGGACGATGGGAGCTCAGCGCAACACCGGACAGCTTCGTCATCCATATCATTTGCGATGGCAGCGGCTTTATCGCCTGGGAAGGCGGGTCGCTTGAAGTCAAGCGAGGCGACAGCCTGCTTGTTCCCGCGGCACTCGGTTCTTATGCGCTCGAAGGGAAGATGACCGTCCTGCGCAGCCAGTTGCCTTAAGGAACTCCAATGCCCCCTACGCGCTAGTGGGCGCTGGGCGCACTACAAAAAAATCCCGGCCCGAGATGATCTCGGATCGGGATTTTTTGCTTCCTGCGCAGTAGCGGGGATGCGTCCACCAATTGTTAAGCCGCCGACAATGCTGACAGCATATGCAATAACGGACATCCTTCCCGCTAACCTGAAGTATCGTTGTAGCAACGCCGCAACTGCGGGAAAAACTGGTCCTATTCGCAAGCTTTCCGCTGATTCTCCCGCTTCAGCATCGCGATAAGACCCACATTTCCCGCTATATCGCGACTCAATGGGCGAACGACCAGATATAACGCCAGTTTTTCCCGTTATTGCGTGCGACTGAACGGGATTGCCGGAAATAATATCAGTATTTTCGGCTATATCGCGACTGAATGGGAATGCCAGATATAACGTCAGTATCACCCGCTATTGCGCGCCGCTGTCTCTTGCTAACAGTACAGCAGGCTCATCCGCCAGCATATAATACTTCGGTGCTGCATGTCCCGACGCCGACGCATCTGGCTGGTAGAGGAACACCAGGATCGTGGAGACCTCGTCCTTCACGATTCCCTCTTCCAGGTAAGCCTGCAGGTCGAACGGCAGTTTCTCGATCACGCCATGCTTCCGCAGCTCGCGCTCCTGCATATTCAGCGCTGCGAAACCGCCACTTACCCGATCCGCCTCTCCCATCACCCTCGTCCACAGCCAGTTCTGCTCCGATTTTTCCATATCAAACTCCCACCATACCTTACGCGGCTTGTAACGATGGTGGAGGAAGTAGTCGAACTTCATCAAGCCTTCCGCTACTGCCAGACGCTCCGTTCCTCTGTCCCGCAGGAACTGATGCAGACGGACGAACAGGTCCTCCAGCTGATGGCCGATTTTGGCCCAGCCCCGCGCCTCCCAGTAATCGCCGAACGACTGAAAGAAATCGAAGGCCGAGGGAAACTCCGTGCGTATCAGATACTGCACCGTTGTATCCATGCGATGCGCATTCCAATATTTCTCCAGCACATCCTCCACCCGCTTGATGCGGACCAAATCGCCAAACGGCATCACGTCGTTTCCGAGCATCTCATAGGGCGCATGATCCATATAACGGTAGCCCCACTTGTCGGCCTCTCTTCTCAGTCCAGTGCCGCGCAGCATCTTCAGGAAGCCAAGCTGCAGCTCCTCCGGCTCTAGCGCAAACACGTCATTGAACGTTTGGCGAAAAGATGCGTAGTCCTCTTCCGGCAGGCCGGCGATCAAATCCAAATGCTGATCGATCTTGCCGCTTTCCTTGATCATGGTCACCGTACGCGTCAGCTTGTTGAAATTTTGCCTGCGCTGAATGAGCTCATTCGTCGTTTCGTTCGTCGACTGCACGCCGATCTCGAAGCGGAAGATGCCCGGCGGCGCGTGCTCGGACAGAAACTGCAGCACCTCAGGCCGCATGATGTCTGCCGTGATTTCAAATTGGAACACACAGCCGCCATGATGCTGAATCAGAAAATCGAAAATCTCCAGGGCATAGTCCCGCTTGATATTAAATGTCCGATCCACAAATTTGACCAGCTTCGCCCCGCTTTCGATCAAATAAAGCAAGTCCTTCTTCGTCCGCTCGATATCGAAATACCGCACGCCCACCTCAATGCTGGACAGACAAAACTGACAGCTGAACGGACACCCCCGGCTCGTTTCGAAATAGACGACGCGGTTCGCCAGGCTGGGCAGGTCCTCCTGGAACCGGTGCGGTGTCGGGATCGCATTCAAGTCCAGCTTCGGCCGCGGCGGATTGATCACCGGCTGGCCTTCGCGGTCCCGATAGGCCAACCCGAACACCATATGGTACTTGCGGTTGCCGCTCCACTCCCGCAGCAAGTGATCGAAAGTTTCCTCGCCTTCTCCCATCACGATGAAATCCGCTTCCGGAATACGCTTCATCCAATACTCCGTATCATAGGAAACCTCGGGACCGCCGAGCACGATCGTCAGGTCAGGCCGGATTTTCTTCAACATGCTCACAATCGGGATCGTCTCCTCGATGTTCCATATATAACAGGAGAACCCGATTATGTCCGCTTGGCGGCCGTAGAGGTCGCTTACCACGTTCATCACCGGATCCTTGATCGTGTATTCCGCAATCTCGATATCAAATGTATCTCCGCTGAACGCCTTCAAATAACGGAGCGCCAAGGACGTATGAATGTACTTGGCATTCAAAGTGGCTACAACCACTTTCATAGGATCACCTCGTCTCGCTGTGCGCGCATCTCCCTAGTATTGTACCGCTAACGCCGGGGATGTACAATCAAGCAGCTTGACTCGGCATAAAAGACTTGCGCCAAGGTTTGAACAGGAGCGGCTACACGGACTTCCGCATGGCCAGCGAACCGGTCAGCTCGAGCCGCTTGCGCACATTGCGCACACCGTAGCGAATGAGCGACTTCACCGTCCCTACCGGACGCTTCAAGGATGCCGCGAGCTCTTTGTGCGACAGCGTAGCGACATACTTGCCGTATACCGCAGCCCGCTGCAAATCCGGGATTTGGTCCAGCTCCCGCTTCACCCTCTCCGCTTCCAAACGCTGCAGCACACGCAGTTCCACGCTTTCCGGCACGCTGAACCAGACGGGTACCGAGCTGTCCTCCCAATCCGCAAGAGGCACGAAGCGGTTGCGCTTGCGCAGCCGATCCTTCGCCCGGCAGCGGGCAAGCACCTTGAGCCAAGCCTCAATACTGCCCCGTGAAGGATCATACTGCCCAGCCTTGCGCAGCACCTCTATAAATACATCATGGCACACATCCTCGGCTTCCGACCAATCCTTGGTCACCTGCCAAGCGATCCGCATGACCATGCCGTTGTACCGTTCGTACAACCGGCTGAACGCAGCCCCCGACCCTTTCGCAATCCCTTCCAGCAAATTCGTGTCTGATTGCCCACCCATCGCTTTGCCCTCCCTTATAGAATGATAGCTACTTATTATTTATCAGAGTTTCCTTCGCTTTCAAACGGACTGCTGCGCTTTTTTAACTAGTTTTCAGCAACTTTTTAGGTTGTTTTAAGCTTTCCCTAAATCCAGGGCCTCAGTTGCTTGCGTACTTTGTAATGAAACCATCTCCCGCGGCAGTTATTTGTGCGGGGCTATATCCAATAACACGAAAGGGGTTTTCAACATGTCTTACCATCATGCTTTGAAAAAAAGGATCAGCCTGTTGCTCCTGCTCGCCATGGCGGCCAGCGTGCTTGGAGCCGTTCCTGTACAGGCTGCGGAGGGAGTGACGCTATTCACCAGATATACAAACGTGTCGCTTGCACCGGGAGATTCCATCAATTATTCCGTCGATATAGTGAATAACGGTACGGGAGTCGCAACTGTTCCGCTCACGGTTGTCGGCATGCCGGAAGGCTGGGAATACGACTTGCGGGGCGGCGGACATCAGCTGCGCGAGATTTCCGTTATGCCCGGGGAGAGCGAATCAGTCTTTTTGGATGTGACGGTTCCGCTTCAGGTAGAACGGGGCACGTATGAGTTCAGTCTGGCAGCCGGCACGCTTGCCCGTCTGCCGCTGACGATTGAGGTTACGGAAAAAGGCACATTCCAAACAGCGCTGACAACGGATCAGGCGAATCTCGAAGGCCATGCGGACTCCTCGTTCAGCTATTCGCTGAAGCTGGATAACCGTACCGCAGAGGCGCAAAACTACGCACTCCAGGCGCAAGCCGATCCAGGCTGGAGCGTCTCCTTCATGGCGGGCGGCAATCGGGTCACATCCGTCGAGGCGAGCGCCGGCGCAACCGAAACCATTTCAGTCCAGGTTCAGCCGCCAGCGCAAGTGAAGGAAGGCACTTACAAAATACCGATCACAGCTTCCAACCAATCCACGAGAGCGGAGCTGGAGCTTGAGGCTGTCATCACAGGCAGTTACGGGCTCAGCCTGTCTACGCCGACAGGACGCTTGAGCTCCGAAGTAACGGCAGGCGGAGAGCGCTCGATTGAGCTGCAAGTGACCAACACGGGAACAGCGGATTTGCGCGACATTAATTTGACCTATAACGCGCCTGTCGATTGGGAGGTTTCCTTCAATCCGAAAAATATCGAGCAGCTCGCTGCCGGTCAATCCACTACGGTGGAAGCTGTAGTAAGGGCGAGCAAGAAGGCGATCGCCGGCGACTACGTCACCAGCATGACGGCTACTTCGCCGGAAGCTTCATCGTCCGCCGATTTCCGAATCGCCGTCAAAGGCTCCATGCTCTGGGGGTGGATCGGCGTTCTGATTATAGCGGCTGTGCTTGTCGGCATCTACGCCATGATCCGCAAATACGGGAGGAGATAAGCCGTGAAAGAACCGGTGATCGACATACAGGACTTGACAAAAACCTACGGGGAGAGCCGAGCCGTCGACCGCCTGAGCCTGACGATTCACCGCGGGGAGATCTTCGGGCTGCTTGGTCCGAACGGAGCGGGCAAGTCTACCACCATATTGATGCTGCTGGGGCTGAGCGAGCCGGATTCCGGCTCGGTCAAGGTGCTGGGCATCGATTCCACGCGCCAGCCGATCCAGGTCAAGCGGCGCGTCGGCTACTTGCCGGACGATGTCGGCTTCTATGAGGACCGAACCGGTTGGGAGAACTTGATGCTGACTGCCAGGCTGAACCGCGTTCCTGATAAGGAAGCTGCGGAAAGAGCCGAGCGGCTGCTGCGGGAGGTCGGCCTGCTGGACGCAGCCCATAAGAAGGCCGGCGCATATTCGCGCGGCATGCGCCAGCGGCTTGGCTTGGCGGACGTGCTTATCAAAGGGCCGGAAATCATCATCCTTGACGAGCCGACGCTCGGCATTGACCCCAAAGGGATGAGCGAGCTGCTGGAACTGATCCAGCGCCTTAGCCGGGAGCAAGGGTTAACCGTGCTGCTTTCCTCGCATCATCTTCACCAGGTGCAGCAAATCTGCGACCGGGTCGGGCTGTTCGTAAGCGGCAGATTGCTGGCCGAAGGGGATGTGCCTACTTTGTCCCGCAAGCTGTTTGCGGACGATCTCATTCCGGTTTCGGCCGAGCTCGATGCTTGCAGTCCGGAGCTGCTGGAGCGCATTCGCTCCATAGAAGGAGTCGCTCAAGCCGGCATCACCGATGCGGATAACGGTCAGGGCGTGACGCTTCAGGCCGCCTGCACGGAGGACAGAAGCGCCGAGATTGCCCGTACCGTCGTGCAGGCGGGGGCGCAATTATACAGACTGGAGAGAAAACAGTACGGCCTGGACGAAATCTATCAACGCTATTTCGCAGGAGGTGAGGACCATGGCCAACTCCGCCATGCAGAGCATACGGGATAACGGGCGGGCAGCTGCCGCGCGCATCCGGGCGTTATTCCGTGCCGGCGACGGTGTGCAGAACAGCATTCCCTCCGCCTTCGTTGTGCTCATTCGCAAAGAAATTGCCGATCACGTGCGCAGCTGGCGGTTTATGGTGCTGCTCGGGATTATCATGCTTACGTGTCTGGCCTCGCTCTACACAGCCTTGAACAGCATCCAGGAAGCGATTCGCGCGGATCAATCGGAGAACGGCTTCATCTTCCTTAAGCTGTTCACCGTTTCAGACGGTACGCTTCCATCCTTCATCGGCTTTGTCGGGTTTCTTGGTCCCTTGCTCGGCATCGGACTCGGCTTCGATGCGATCAACAGCGAGCGCAATAAAGGAACCTTAAGCCGGATCATGGCGCAGCCCGTTCACCGGGACGATCTGCTGAACGCCAAATTTGTCGCTTCCCTGACGGTGATCGGGCTGATGTTCCTGTCGCTCGGCTTCCTGGTCATGGGGATGGGAATCTTGATGATCGGCATCCCTCCGACCTTGGAGGAGTTTTTACGGGTGCTCTGCTTCCTCGGAGTCACGGTGTTCTATGTAGGCTTCTGGCTCAATCTGTCTATCGTCTGCTCTGTGCGGTTCAGACAGCCTGCCACTTCCGCGCTGTCCTGCATCGCGGTATGGCTGTTCTTCAGCTTTTTCTACGATATGCTGTTGAGCCTGATCGGCCGAAGCCTGGCTCCGGACGCCGCCGCTACAACCGACCAGGTGCTCAGCTATCAGGAGAGCATGCTCTGGCTTAGCCGCTTCTCCCCTTATACCCTGTTCAACGAGGCGACGACAACCCTGCTGATGCCGTCCGTCCGCACACTGGGGCCGATCACCATGGAGCAGGCTTACGGCGCGATCGCCAGCCCGCTGCCATTGGGACAAAGCTTGCTGCTCGTATGGCCGCACTTGACAGGACTGGCCGCCGCCACACTGCTTTGCTTCGCGGCATCGTATGTGATGTTTATGCGTCAGGAAATTCGCGGACGCGCCTAATCCTTAGCGGCCCGCAGAAGGGAACGCTTCGCTGGAATGCCCGGTTGCTAAGCGCCGGGATCGGCAGTTCAACGCCAAGACCGTGCATCGCTCCAGGGGCGCAGCACGGTCTTGGCTTTCTTATGCTACAATAGAGGCGAATGCTCATTTCCGGAAACATACAAGGAGGCGCCGACGATGCAAATCATCTCTCTGCAAACCGAATTCCATGACCAGTTCGTGGATATCACTGCCCGCGTCCAGGAATTGGTTCGACAAAATAATTGGCAGAATGGAGCCGTGCTCGTCTACTGCCCGCATACGACAGCGGGGATTGCCATTAATGAGAATGCCGACCCCGATGTGGTTCGGGATGTGCTGCGCCGGCTTGACGAGGTGTATCCCTGGAACCATGCCAAGGATCTGCACGCCGAAGGCAATACCGCAGCGCACTTGAAGGCGATCACTACCGGCACTTCCCAGCATGTGCTGGTGCAGAACGGACGATTGCAATTAGGGACGTGGCAAGGGATTTACTTCTGTGAATTTGATGGCCCCCGTGCCAGAAAGGTATGGGTACAATTTATCAAGGGAGAGGAAGCTTAGGGGAAACCTGATCCCGAGTATGGGGACAAGCTGCTCGGGATGGATGCGTCAGATGGAACGGCACAAAAAATCCACATGCTCCCGAGCCAGTTTTTCCACTTCCTCATAGCATTGATTAAACCGGATGCAGTACGTAATGAAGCCGTGCAGCGACATGAACAGACTCCAGGGAAGCGTGTACAGCTTGCGCTGAATGTCCTCCTCTCCCCTCTCCCGCAGCAGCTCCGCTACAGCTGCCGAGAACAATTCGAATACTTGGGCTTGCTCAGTTCGCGAATAGCGCTGCAAATCTGCATCCTTGAGCAAAAACATGATTTCGTACTGATTGCGGTTTTGCAACCCGAATTTCAAAAATTCAGACATCATCACCCGCAGCAGCGTCTGTCCGTCGCCCGCATGCTGCGCGATAATCTCCTTTTGCCGGCCTAGCAATACCTTGAAGTCTTGCTTGACCAGGGCGTAGAACAGCTCCGCCTTCTCCTTGAAATGGTAATACAGCGATCCGTGGCTGTATCCCATCGCGTTGGCAATGCTTCGCATGGAAACGGCGGCGTAGCCTTTGCTGGCGAACTGTTCCCTGGCCACATTGAGGATAATGTCCCGATTCAGCTCCTGTTCGACTGCTTTTCTCGCCATAATGCCTTCACTTCCTCTCTTGGCAATTAAGCACTTTTTATAACTATATCATCACTCTTCCTTGCAGACTAGCACGAATCTATTC
The DNA here is from genome assembly GCF_018403685.1 of Xylanibacillus composti. Lineage (NCBI taxonomy): Bacteria > Bacillati > Bacillota > Bacilli > Caryophanales > Paenibacillaceae > Xylanibacillus > Xylanibacillus composti. The sequence goes on along the minus strand of NZ_BOVK01000042.1, from coordinate 17,883 downwards.
ATCCAGATCGGATTAGTCGGAAATAGGATGGGGCACATACCGCGGATCGCCCAGTTCTATTTCTCCCCGCCCTTGCGTCAAGTCCGTCATCCACGCAACGAATGCCTCATGCTCCTCTTCCCGAGGCAAGCATTGCAGCGTCACCAGATCAGTGTAGAGCGTTTCCTCGAGGAGCGTCTCCCGCAGCCGCAGCTCGTTCTCCAGCTTGCCCAGCCACGTGTAATCAACGCGGATGCGAACCAGCCTGTGCAGGACCTGTTCAACAGGCACTGAAGCTTCCGAGGCCGCTACTGCACCGTCTGTGTAGGCGCGAACCAGCCCGCCAGCACCAAGCATAATGCCGCCGAAATAGCGGGTCACCACTACCGCGACATTTTTCAGTTTCTGGTTCTTCAATACTTCTAGAATCGGCTTGCCCGCCGTTCCGCTCGGTTCGCCGTCATCGGAAAACTTCTGAATCTGATCGCGCTCCCCGATCATGTAGGCGAAGCAGTTGTGCGTGGCCGCTGCATGGGTTTTGCGTATAGCGGCGATGAAGGCGAGCGCCTCCTCCTCCGTTTCTACAGGAGCGCCATGTCCTATAAATCGGGATCGCTTGATGACGATTTCTTTTTCCCCAGTTTGGCTGAAAGTTCGGTATGCGTGCAGCATGATCTATCCCCCGTTTCAGTATGCGTAGGTGTGCAGGAGCGAGTGTGCTTGTTCAAAATTGAAAAGAAGGCGCAGGTGCCGGCTCGCCAGATAAGGAAACCGCCCGCTGGCGGCGGACGGCTGGTTGTCTTGCAAGTATTGTCGTTGACTCGTTTACGCTTCGGTGTTGTGCAAGCGCGCTTCCAATACGGCTTTTTCCTTCTCGAAGCCCGGCTTGCCCAGAAGGGCAAACATGTTTTTCTTGTAGGCCTCGACGCCCGGCTGGTCAAATGGATTGACGCCAAGCAGGTAGCCGCTGATGCCGCAGGCCTTCTCGAAGAAATAAACCAGGTAGCCGAACCAATAAGGAGTCAGCTCCGGCACAGTCACTACCAGGTTTGGCACGCCGCCGTCCACGTGTGCGAGCAGCGTTCCCTGGAAGGCCTTTTTGTTGACGAAATCCATCGTCTGGCCGGCCAGGAAGTTCAAGCCGTCGAGATTTTCCGCTTCCTCCTGGATGATGAGCTCTTCCCGAGGCGTTCCCACCTGAATGACTGTTTCAAAAATGTTGCGGGTCCCTTCCTGAATGAATTGTCCCATCGAATGCAGATCGGTCGAGAAATCAACGGATGCCGGGTAGATTCCCTTATTGTCCTTGCCTTCGCTCTCGCCGAACAGCTGCTTCCACCATTCCGAGAAATAGTGCAGGGAAGGCTCGTAATTGACCAAAATCTCAGTGGTCTTGCCCTTGCGGTACAACGCGTTGCGAATCGCCGCATACTGGTAGCTGGCATTCTCCGCCACATTCGGATTCGCGTACTCCGCCGATGCGTCCGCAGCGCCTTTCATCATCGCTTCGATATCGATGCCGGCCGCTGCAATCGGCAGCAGTCCCACTGCGGTCAATACGGAGTAGCGGCCGCCCACATCGTCCGGAATGACGAACGTCTCATATCCTTCGGCATCCGCCAGCTTCTTGAGCGCGCCTTTCTCGCGGTCGGTCGTCGCATAGATGCGCTTCCGCGCTTCTTCCTTGCCGTACTTGCTTTCCAGGAAATCTCGGAACAGGCGGAAGGCAATAGCCGGCTCAGTTGTCGTGCCTGATTTCGAAATGACATTGACCGAAACATCCTTGTCCGCTACATAATCGAGCAGCTGCTTCGTATAGGTCGAGCTGATCTGATGGCCGGCGAACAAAATTTGCGGCGCCTTGCGCTCTTCCTTGGATTGCAGATTATAGAAGGAGTTGGTCAGCATCTCCAGCGCTGCGCGAGCGCCCAAATAAGATCCGCCAATCCCGATGACAATCAATACATCCGAGTTGGATTGAATCGTCTTGGCAGCTTGCTGGATTCTGGCAAACTCCTCTTTGTCGTATGCTGTGGGCAGATCGATCCATCCCAAATAATCATTGCCTGCTCCCGTCTTCTGGTGCAGTTGTTCATGCGCGAGCCTGATCGGCTCAGCGAGATATTCCACCTCATGCTTGCCTGCAAAATCCAGTGCCGAAGTGAAATCAAATTGCAGCTTGGACATGGTTGACTCCTCCATTTTCCTACCGAATTTTTCTACATTATAGCATACTGGAACCTAGTCGCTAAAGCAACCATTCTTCCATAATTCCCCGTTCGGCAGCCTTCGTCTGCTTTCATCCCCTGCCGAACACGTGCTAAGATATGATCAAAAGGAGTTGATTCGCATGAAAACCGTTGGATTTATAGGATTAGGCACGATGGGCATGCCCATGGCAGCCAACCTGCTTAGGAATGGCGTATCTCTGACCGTCTATAGCCGCAGCAGGAACAAGGTCCGCGAGCTTGTGGAGCTCGGTGCGGAAGCCGCCTCCAGTCCAGCCGACACCGTACGGGATTCGGAGGCGGTCTTCACCATGCTGACGGATGACCAAGCCGTGGAAGAGGTGTATTTCGGACCGAACGGCATCATGCATGCCCTGCGGCCAGGCATTGCACTTGTTGACGCCAGTACGGTTTCTCCTTCTTTGTCTGAACGGATCTTTCGCGAATGCGCCCTGCACCTGGTCGATTTTTTGGATGCGCCTGTAACCGGCAGCCGCCCCGCCGCTGAAAGCGCACAGCTGACCTTTCTTGTCGGCGGCAAGGCAGAAGTTCTGGACAGTCATCGCGACTTGCTGCTCGCCATGGGTCGTCAGGCTATCCATATGGGACCTGCCGGGTCCGGCTCCAAAGCCAAGCTGGCGGTCAATATGGTGCTCGGCATCCAAATGACCGGATTGGCGGAAGGTTTAGCGACCGCTGTGAAATCAGGCATAGCTCCCGGAGCGTTCCTGGAGGCGATTGCCAGCGGCGGTGCTGCCAGCCGCACTGCAGAGATGAAGGGAGAGCGCATCCTGAAGCGGGATTTCAGCCAGCAATTTGCGTTGGCGCTCATGCTCAAGGATCTGAAGCTGGCCTCCCGGCATGCCAGCAACCTCCAAGTGCCTGCCCCGATGCTGAACGCGGCCAAGAACATCATGCAGATGGCCAACAACCATGGCTGGGGGCAGCAGGACCTGTCTGCAGTCGTGAAGCTGTACGAGGAGTGGATCGAACAGACAGTCACGCCGCCTGCCGAACAGCCCGGCGCAGCCCTTGACGGCGCGACTTCTCCAGCAGAACATAGTGCGCAGCCTACGAATTCCGCAATGAGCACAGCCAGACAAGAACGCCGCAGAAGCGCACGCGTGCCGATGAATATCGATCTGAAGCTGTCTGTGTACCAATGGGAGCAGGAAGGCGCCTTCTCCGGGCAAACGGTGGAGGGGAAATTGACGGACTTGTCCGAAAATGGGCTGCAGGTTGCCACGGCTCATCCGCTTTCGCGCGATATGTTCGTCGTGATCCACTTCCGCCAGGAGGCCGAGCTGCCGCCGATGACGGCCCGAATCATCCGGGTAGAGGCACACGGTGACGTCTATCATTACGGGTGCATGCTGTCCGGCTTGCCGCCAGTGATCAAGCGTCGTCTTGAATTCTACATAGAGAAAAAGCTGAGCGAATCTGCCGGCTCATGATATCCGGCTTGCATGCCGATGGCACTGTTCATCTTCCTGTTGCGGCTGTACACTTCGTTTTCCGAGCGCTAGTTAGTCATGCCGGGATACGTCCACCAATTGTCAAGCCGCCGACAATGCTGAAAGCATATGCAATAACGGACATCCTTCCCGCTAAGCTGAAGTATCGTTATAGCAACGCAGCAATTGCGGGAAAAATTGGTCCTACTCGCAAGATTTCCACCGATTCAGCCGCTTCAGCATTGCCATAAGACCCATATTTCCCGCTATATCGCGACTGAATGGGCGAATGCCAGATATAAACCCAGTTTTTCCCGTTATTGCGTGCGACTGAATGGGAATGCCAGATATAACTGACTATCTTGCCAAGGCCAATGAGGGAATGATACCACGCGCTATGATGCGATGGAATAAGAATGAACGTGGTATTGTCCAAGTTTAGGGGATCAGACCGCTCTGTTTCATTAAAGAGCCTTTCATGTCCGGAATGATCAGATCGAACGGTCTGAGCCAAAAAGGCCCTGTGCACACGAAAAAATGCCAAGGCCAAGACCGCCAAAAAAAAAACCGCAAGGCCGAATCGGTCCCCCGATGGCCTTGCGGTTTTCGTTAGCATATGGTTCAAGCATAGGAACAGCAATAGTCGGTCACGGTACGAATGTCCAGCTTGAAGGTTGTCCCTGCCGGAACCGTGAATTCGCCTGCGCCATCAATCTCCAGCCACTCGGTCGCATCCGGCAGCAGCACCCGGAGCTGGCCGGATACGATCTCCATCACTTCTTGCGTATCCGTCGAAAATTCATATTGTCCGGGCAGCATAATGCCCAGGGTCTTGCGGCTTCCGTCCTGAAATTGAACGACCCGGCTGCTCACCTTGCCGTCATAATAAATGTTGGCGGCCTTCAGCACGGTCACCTGCTCAAATTTGTCCATGTTCACCGTTCCTCTGCTTATCCAAGATTACGCTATGGATCGCTTAATGATTTATACTTTGTCGAGACTTACAGCAGCTCCTTGACCTTGGCGACAACATTGTCAACATGGAAGCCGTATTCCTTGATGACGATGCCCCCTGGAGCCGATGCGCCGAAGCGATCGATGCCTAGTACCGCGCCGCCGTCGCCCACGTAGCGTTCCCAGCCAAGCGGATACGCCATTTCGATAGCCAGACGCGCCTTCACATCAGGCAGGATGACCGAATCCTTGTAGCTTTGCGGCTGCTTCTCGAAGTTTTCCCAGCTTGGCAGGCTGATGACGCGAGTGCCGATGCCTTGGGCTTCCAGCGCCTTCTGCGCTTCCACCGCAAGCTGAACCTCTGAACCGGTAGCGAGCAGCTGTACCTGCGGCTTGCCGTTCTTGGCATCGCTCAGCACATAAGCGCCGCGCTCCATGCCTTCCTTCGCCAGCTCTGCTGTGCCTTCCAAATTCGGCAGGCCTTGGCGTGTCAACACCAGCGCAACCGGACCTGAAGTATTGGCTACCGCATAACGCCATGCTTGGGACGTTTCGTTCGCATCGGCAGGGCGAATGACCGTGAGATCCGGAATAATCCGCAGCGCCGGCAGCTGTTCAATCGGCTCATGAGTCGGTCCGTCTTCCCCTACGCCGATGCTGTCATGCGTGAACACATACGTCACTGGCAGCTTCATCAGGGCAGCCAGACGAATCGCCGGGCGAAGATAGTCGGAGAACACGAAGAATGTTCCCGCATAAGGACGAACGCCTCCATGCAGCATCATGCCATTAATGGCTGCGCCCATTGCAAATTCACGCACCCCGAAGTATACATTGCGACCCGCATAATTTTCCGGATGGAATACCGGGATGCCCTTCAAATGCGTATTCGTCGAAGATTCCAAATCCGCCGAGCCCCCGATAATCGTCGGCACCTTCGCAGCAATGGCGTTCAACGCCGCACCGGACGCCGCACGGGTAGCCAGTGCCTTGTCCTCAGGCTTGTACACCGGCAGCTCGCTGTCCCAACCGTCCGGCAGCTCCATACGGAGCGCTTGCTCAAACTGGGCGGCAAGCTCCGGATACGCCTGACGATAAGCCTCGAAGCGGCTCTGCCAATCGGCATGGGCTTGGATGCCGCGCTGCTTCACCTCAGCGAAATGCGCACGCACCTCGTCCGGCACATAGAAATCGGGCTCAGCCGGCCATCCATAATACTCCTTGGTCAACGCCACTTCTTCCTTGCCGAGCGGGGAACCGTGCGGACCTGCATGGCCTCCTTTGCCGCCCTTGTTCGGGCTGCCATAGCCGATAACCGTCTTCACTTCAATCAGTGTCGGACGGCTGGTATCCTTCTGTCCTTCCGTGATAGCCGCATGAATCGCTGCCAGATCATTGCCGTCCTCTACGCGCAGTACTTGCCAGCCGTGTCCTTCGAAGCGCTTCTGCACGCTTTCCGAGTAGGAAAGGTTCAATTCGCCGTCGAGCGAAATGTCATTGGAATCATATAGCACGATCAGCTTGCCCAGCTTCATGTGACCGGCCATCGAAGCCGCCTCGCTGGAGATGCCTTCCATCAAGTCGCCGTCGCCGCAGATCGCATACGTATAGTGATTGATGATTTCATGGCCGTCTTTATTGTACACGGCTGCCAAATGGGCTTCCGCCATCGCCATGCCAACCGCCATCGCCACCCCTTGTCCGAGTGGGCCCGTCGTTGCGTCTACCCCTGCGGTATGTCCATATTCCGGATGTCCCGGTGTCTTGCTGCCCCACTGGCGGAAATTCTTGATGTCATCCATGGACAGGTCGAATCCGCACAGATGCAGCAGGCTGTACAACAGCATGGAGCCATGCCCAGCCGAAAGCACGAAGCGGTCACGATCGATCCAGTCCGGCTGATCCGGGTTGAACTTCATCAGCTTGCTCCAAAGCTCGTATGCCATCGGAGCTGCCCCCATCGGCATGCCGGGATGGCCGGAGTTTGCCTTTTCGACCGCATCGATCGAAAGAGTCCGAATCGTATTGACCGCCAATTGGTCAATGGTTTTAACAGCGCTGCTCATTAGATAGTCCTCCCTTATTCCTTTCAAAATACTTTTCCTATTGTACCATTATGAACTAAAGGTTTCCACGCACAAAATAAACAACTCTAACGAAAAGAAGCCTCATTCCTCTAGCAAGCCTGCTGCGCCATTCGCCCATACAGTAAAAAACGGGGCGGGCTTCGACACGGAAGCCTCCCCGTTCTTCAAGGTTCTTGCCTTTATACAAAGACAACCGTCCGATTCTGGTAAACCAGTATGCGGTCCTCCACATGCCAGGATACCGCTCTTGCGAGGACGATCCGCTCAATATGGCGGCCAATGCGCTTCAAATCGTCGACATTGTCGCGATGGCTGACGCGCTGCACATCCTGCTCGATAATCGGCCCGCCATCCAGCTCCTCGGTTACATAATGCGCGGTCGCTCCGATCAGCTTGACGCCGCGGTCGTATGCTTGAGCGTACGGCTTTCCGCCGACAAATGCCGGGAGGAAGGAATGGTGGATGTTGATCAGCTGGTTCGGGTAGTGCTTCAGAAACTCGGGCGAAATGATCTGCATGTAGCGGGCTAGTATAATGACATCCGCCTGGCCGCGGATCAGCTCGATCTGCTTGGCTTCGGCCTCGGCCTTCGTCTCCGGCGTCACCGGTATGTGGTAGTAAGGAATGCCGAAGGATTCCACCAGCTCGCGCATATCCGGGTGGTTGCTGATCACAAGAGCAATGTCTGCGTACAAGTCGCCTGCCTGCCACTGCCAAAGCAGCTCCAGCAAGCAGTGATCTTCCTTGGATACGAGAATGGCCAGGCGCTTCTTCTTGCTCGCCGGCGAGATGCTCCAGTTCATCGAGAAGCGCTCCGCCACCGGAGCGAAATCATTCTCCAGCTGCGGCAGCCGGGCCGTTAACTGATCCAGATCAAATTCAATGCGGATGAAGAACATGCCGCCTTCCGGATCCATGGTGTACTGATCCGACTGAACAATATTCGCTCCGTGCTCGGATAAAAACTGGGATACAGCCGCAACAATGCCCGGCCGATCCGGACACGAGATCAGCATGCGAGCCCGGTTGACGAGCTGATCCTTCTTGCTGCGATTCGATGCGATCGGTTTCATGACTTCCAAATCCTCCTATTGCAAGCTGCGGGCAAACCACGCCGTCAGCCGCTGGTTCAGTTCTTCTTCGCTCAAGTCGGGAAGCACGCGGTGCTCAACAGCCAAATCATACAAGCGCTCCATCGGCTCGCGAGGGTCCGCCTTGCGCGCCTTGGCATCCGACTTCAGCACATCCCATGTCTCCAGCACGTACGCCCGACGGTCAATTTCCTGCTTGCGGAAGAAGTGCTCCAGCCGCTCCAGGTGCTCCAGAAACTCCGGCCCGAGGCGCTGCTCCTCTTCCCCGAGCAAGAGCGCAATTTCCGCTGCATACATTGGGCGCTGACTCTTGGAGTCCTTGCCGATCCAGGGCGTCTCCAGGATCATCGGCACATGCTTGACGGCATCATGATGAACAATGTGCCGCATGGCATCGAATCCGATCCAGCCGGAGCCGACAGGCGCGTGACGGTCCTTGCCTGCGCCGCGCGGGTTTTTGCTGTCATTCAGGTGAAGGACGGCCAGCCTGTCCAAGCCGATAATGCGGTCAAACTCTTCGATCACGCCGTCGAAATCCTGGACAATGTCATACCCCGCATCGTGAACGTGGCAAGTGTCGAAGCAGACCGTCAAGCGGCTGTTGTCCTCCACCTTGTCCATAATGGCGGCAATCTCCTCGAAGGAACGGCCGATTTCCGTGCCTTTGCCCGCCATCGTCTCTAATGCGATATTCACGCCTGCCTGATCCGTTCCCGCCAACACTTCATTCAGCCCTTCCGCAATGCGCGCAATGCCGTACTCTGCATCCTTGTCAGTGTAAGCCCCGGGATGCAGCACGATGTTCTTGACGCCGATATAGTCGGTTCTGCGAATTTCCTCCTGGAGGAAATCCACAGCCAGCTGAAATGTATTCGATTTATAAGAGCCCAAATTAATAATATACGGGGCATGCACCACAATCTCATCCATGCCATGCTCGGCCATTATCGCCTTGCCCTCTTCAATATATTGGTCCTCGATGGGCTTGCGGCGTGTATTTTGCGGTGCCCCCGTGTAGATCATGAATGTGCTCGACCCGTAGCTCACCGCTTCGTTCACGGCGTTCAACAGACCTTTATCTGAGAAGGAAACGTGCGATCCGATTTTAATCATTAGCCTTCTGCTCCTTGCCTTTAGAATCCAACCTATCCTCCTATTGTACTAAGATTGTCCGAAACGGGCAATGTTCGGTATAATAAGGAGCAGATTCGATTTTTTAGAGATGCTGGAGTGATTACAATCATGCCAACCTGGTTTTCATGGTTTATCGTGTTCTGGGTATTTATCCTCGCCGGATTTATGGCCATTGGCGGATACTTCATGTTCCGCAAATTTCTGAAGGTGCTGCCCATGGCGGACGGCAAGTCCAAGCTTGACTGGCAGAACCACTATGTAGAAGCGAGCCGGCATTTGTGGAACGAAGAGTCCAAGCAATTTCTGGACGAGCTTTGCGAACCGGTTCCGAAGGCGTTCCGCGATATTGCCAAGCATTCGATCGCCGCGCGCATCGGTCAGCTCGCCCTGGAGCGCAAGGTTCCTCAAATTACCCGGGAGCTTTGTCTGGAGGGCTACATCCTGGCCACGCCGAAGCGGGATTACAAAAGCCTGATTACCTTCCTCGAGAAGAAAGGAATCGATTACCAGCCGTATCGGCAATTGCTGAACAAATAAGCAGGAGCTGCCTCCAAGTCGCCGACGACGATTGGAGACAGCTCCTATTGTTTTTCTTGCGGATGCTGTGCTTATAGCGGTTCCGTTAACGATTGTTTCCGTCGAAGAAGCCGCCAAGCAGGCTGCCCTCATTCTTCCTTCCGCCCGGACGCGATGCGGCGATAATACGGTCGGCCATCCTGCTGAACGGCAGCGACTGCAGCCACACCCGACCCGGACCGCGCAGCGTCGCAAAGAACAAGCCCTCGCCTCCGAACAAGGCGGTCTTGATCCCTTTCACAAACTCGATGTCATAGTCTACGCCATGCGTCAATGCAACCAGACAGCCCGTATCTACGCGAATCATCTCTCCCGGTCCCAGCACACGCTCTGTGACTGTGCCGCCGGTATGCAGAAAGGCCAAACCATCGCCCTCGACCTTCTGCATGATGAACCCTTCTCCGCCAAAAAAACCGACGCCAATCCGCTTTTGGAAGGCAATGCCGAGCGAAACCCCTTTGGCGGCACACAAGAACGCATCCTTCTGGCAAATTATACGGCCACTCAAGGTAGTCAGATCCACCGGAATGATCCTGCCCGGATACGGGGAGGCGAAGGCAACCTTTTCCTTATGCCGGCCCTCATTCGTAAATACTGTCATGAACAAGCTCTCACCGGTGAGCAACCGCTTGCCGGCCCCCATCAGCTTGCCCATCAATCCATGTTCGCTTCCGGAGCCGTCGCCAAATATCGTTTCCATGCGAATATCGGATTCCATCATCATCATGCTGCCAGCTTCTGCAATCACGCTTTCGCCCGGATCGAGCGCAATTTCTACATACTGCATTTCCGAGCCGTAAATCTCGTATTCGATTTCATGCGCATTCATGCTCCGCAGCCACTTCCTCTCCCGTTAAAATGACCCGCTTTTTCTGTCATTATACTACAGGTCATGCGCCTAGCGGCAGCGATTTACGCCGCATCAACGGCAAGCCCTGAAATATCCATGAGCCGGTCGCGCCGGCTGAATTCCCATCAGCTGGATATGCCCTGCTTTGCCAGGCGTCCGATGACCGAAATGACCGGCGAACCCTGCCCTCCCCTACCGAGCGCCCGTACACCATTTGCTGAAAAAACAAAAAAGCCGTCTCCAAGTCATCTAGATGACTTCTGAGACAGCTTCTTCTCTGATAGGATGCGGTCGAGAGGACTCGAACCTCCACGGGAAAATCCCACTGCCGCCTGAAGACAGCGCGTCTGCCAGTTCCGCCACGACCGCATATTTGCAATTGTATTTCGTGTCCGTTTCTCAAGGGCACGAGAGTTATTATATAACGGCTGAAAGCAGAAGTAAAGAGGAAAATCGCATGTATTTTTTGGAAAACAACTCACCTCGTTATTCCACCTCTTATCCGCTCTAATGACTGTAAAAGTGATAAAAATATCCCAAATCCGTTCCATCATATGGTATATTAAAGAGACTATGAACGAATTAGGCGCTAGTGTCGTCTAATCCAATAGAGGTGACAGTTTTCGTGGAGACAGAACTCAATAAACCATCAGCCGTTTACGCAGAGCAAGCCTCCTCTTCGAAAGATACACTGCAGGAGTGGATGACGGAATACGGTCAAGATGTTTGGAATTTCGCGTATTGCATGACCCGTAAATGGGAACTTGCTGATGATATAACGCAGGAGGTATTTTTGAAGGCGTATCGCCATATGGACCGCTTTCGCAGGGAAGCCTCGCCCAAGACATGGCTATTGACGATTGCCCGCAACACGGTCAGGGATCATATGAAGTCCGCCTTCATGCGAAGAGTCACATTGGTCGACTGGGTGCAAAATCGCGAGACGCACCCCTCCGCTGAAGACGAGTCCTTCGAACAAATGGCTGTCAGCGATATATGGCGGCAGGTTTTGCAGCTTCCGGTGAAATATAAGGAAGTACTGATCTTATTTGCGCATTATCAATTATCCATGAAGGAAATTGCCCGGCTTCTAGGAACTAGGGAGGGCACCGTGAAATCACGCCTGCATCAGGCCCGCTTAAAAGTTCTGCAGATAAAGGAACGTGATGAAAATGAACAAAAGCGAATTTGACATCCACAAGGAACTGGAGTCCAAGCCGTTCAAGCGCCATGGATTTAACGAAAAGCTGCGCCGCCGAATCGAGGAACGGCTCGATGAGGAACAACAGGAGCGGGGCTCCAGAAGATGGCTCCCGTTCGCCATCGGCCTGTGCGCCGCTGTATTGATGATCTGGCTGGTCAATCCGCCTTTTCCTGACCTCTCCCCCAAGGATGCGGTCCAGACAGCAGGCAGCGCCGACTCTTCGCTTTTTGATATGGAGGAAGAGCTCGCCGCGTCGTCTGTACCGCTGCGTTCCGCCCTGTTAATCGCCTTTCGTCAGGATAATCCTAAGCAGACAGAGGGGAGCCAACCCAGCGCTATGGCGCCAAGCCATTACCGAACTTTACTGATTGCTCCGGACCAAGAACGCTTGTCCGTCGCGGCAGAAGGGGATACCCTCGTTGTGCCTTACGGGCAAAGCTTCTGGACCTTTACCCCGCCCGAGATAGAGAGAGGACCGGTCAAAGTTCCGCTCGTCCTGCGCCCGGTTGCGGATATGCATGCGGAGGACGAAGGTAGGGAATCTCAGCTGCTGGAGAACTTGCGCATCCTCTATGCGGGCAACCGCTATGTCTCGATGGAGCTAACCGGCACCGCCGGCAATACTCCAGGCGAACTGTCGTCATACCGTGTTTATCATTATGCCGATTTGGTGCTGGCAGAAGAGGGCGCGCCCGTCTCCGCAGTGTCGTTGCCTGAGCTTCTGGATCTTGATCCCTCCCTGCAGGACAGTCCGTGGTACATTCAGAGGACCGACGGGCGCTGGGGAGCCGTTGTGATCGGAGACGAAAATACGTCCAATGCGAGCGCGGCATCCACCTGGGAGCTGCCGCAGGAAGTGGTTACCCATGACAGCCTGTCCGTATCCCGGGAGCAAATCCAATCCAGGCAGCCTGACGCACGCGATGCGCTGGAATCCCCTACGGGCGAGCTCGCCGCGATCCTGACCGATTCCAGCCTGTATTTGTATGCCATCCAAGAAGGGGAACTGGACGCCGCGCCTTTGCTGGCTGTCCCGATCCGGGAGGGCGAAGCGATAATTATGGCGCAATGGGCGGTCGATCGCTATGTGCCGACTTGGATCGAGAAGCTCGGCGAGGCGTTAGAGCTGGTGAAGGACAACGAACGGCCCTGAGCCGTTTGGCAGGCATCCGGTCAAGAGCTCCATCGCCTGCGGACTGGCGGGCATCACCGAAGGCAACCGAACGACCGTGCCCATAAAGCCGCCTCCGTCCTTCAAGACCAGTCAAGGTCTGGAGGACGATGGCTTTGCCCGCCTTGTCGGCACCGCCTCCAGCGGATCATCCGGCCAATAATGCTTCGGATACCGGCCCTTCAGATCCTTCCTGACTTCAAAGTAAGCTTCCCGCCAGAAGCTGGCCAGGTCCGTCGTTACCTGAACCGGCCGCTGAGCGGGAGACAGCAGGTGAAGCAGCAGCGGCTGTCGGCCATTCGCAATGCGCGGCGTCTGCGCAAGGCCGAACATCTCCTGCAAGCGTACGGCTAGTACAGGCTGATCCGGATTGCTGTAATCGATGGGAATGCGGGAGCCGCTCGGCACAGTCAGATGTGTTGGAGCCTGCTCCTCTAAAGCAGCACGCTGCGGCCAGCTCAGCATCGCTTCCAGCGCCTGATCCATCGACAGATGATGGAGATCGCCGCGGCTCTTGCGGCCATAGAGATGCGGCAGCAGCCAATGCTGCGCGTCGTCCAGCAGCGCCTCGCCGGATACATCCGGCAAATCCGGCTCGAACCTTCTCAGGAAGACGATCCGCTGCTGCAGCCGGCGCGCGCTTCTGGTCCAAGGCAGCATGTCCAACCCCCCGGCCTGAATGCCAGCCAGCAGGGCTGCGGCCACCTGTTCCGGGTCTGAAGCCTGAATCGGCTGTTCGCGCAGCACCATCGCACCGAGCTTCTGCAGGCGTCTGGCACGCACCGCTTGCGTGTCCATATGCCAGTATACTTCTTCCCCTTCCGTGATCTGGTCGGCAAATAACGTTTCGAGCGCCTTAAGCGAAAGCGGTGCGGCCAGCATGATGCGGCCTTCTGTCCCGGCGTCGTCCAGTTCGGCGACAGCCAGATACGGCTCTGCTCCGAGTGAGTCGCCATCCGGCAATGCCGCTCCCCTGCCATTAGCCATCACGTAGCGCCCGTCCGCCCGGCGCTGGGCCACCCGCTCGGGGAACGCCAGGGCAAGCAGCTCGCCGCAGCGCTCTGGTTCGATTCGCGCTCTCAAGGGCTGGGCTGCGTCTCGCGAGACTGGCTTGTCCGCCTCCGCTTCGGCGCTCCCCATCCGATTAAGCCCGGCAAGCAAACGACCCGCCTCCTTGCGTATGCGCTGCAGCGCACTCTCATCCGCGTGCGAGGCAGTCGCCTGTCCGTTAAGCTCTTCGAGGCGACGCCGCAAATCCACGCCGTTCCGGCTTGATGCGATGTCGCGTTCCCCCAGCAATGCGGCAACCTGACAGGCTTCGGCAGCCAGGCCAAGCGGCTCGGCCCGAAGCATCATGTGCGCAAGCCGGGGATGAACGCCCAGCGCTGCCATATCGCGTCCATGCGCCGTGATGGAGCGATCCGGACGCAGCGCCCCCAGCTGCTCGAGCAGCTCGCAGGCTTGGGCATAGGCGGCCTTCGGGGGAGGGTCCAGCCAAGCCAGCTGCTCCGGCTCCGCCACTCCCCATGCGCTTAATTCCAGCGCCAGGGAAGCCAGGTCGGAGGTGCGGATTTCCGGTTCGCCGCGTTCAGCCAAGGCGCGGTCCTCGGCTTCTGTCCACAGCCGATAGCAAATCCCCGGCGCCAAGCGGCCGGCACGGCCGCGGCGCTGATCGGCAGAGGCGCGGGATACCCTAACGGTATCCAAATGCGTCATCCCCGTTCTTGGGGAAAAGCGCGGCACCCGCATCCATCCCGCATCCACAACGATGCGAATGCCTTCCACCGTCAGGCTCGTTTCCGCGATCGATGTCGCCAGTACGATCTTCCTTCGTCCATGCGGCGACGGCTCCAGGGCGCGCTGCTGTTCCTCCAGAGACAACCCGCCATACAGCGGCACAGGCACCTGGTCGGGCGGCAGCCGCTCAGCCAGCAGACGGGCCGTTCGCCGAATTTCTCGCGCCCCAGGCAGAAAAACAAGCATGTCCCCCTGCTCCTGCGCAAGCGCTATGCTCACCCACCGGACTACATGCTCCTCAAGCCTTCCCTGCAGCGGCTTCTCTGCGTAGCGCGTTGCAACCGGATACATGCTGCCCTCGCTGCGGATGACGAGAGCTTGTCCAAGCAGCTGGGCGACCGGCTCAGCCTCCAGTGTAGCGGACATGACAAGGATGCGCAGGTCTTCCCGCAAAGCAGATTGCGCTTCCAAACATAAGGCAAGCCCGAGATCGGCCTGCAGGCTGCGTTCGTGGAACTCGTCGAACAGTACGGCGCCCGTCTGCTCCAGCGCCGGATCCTGCTGCAGCATCCGCGCCAGAATGCCCTCCGTAATGACCTCAATCCGCGTATTTGCACTTATGCGGCTTTCATGCTTCATCCGGTAGCCGACCGTGCCTCCAACGCGCTCGCCCAACAGGCGGGCCATATATGCCGCAGCGGAGCGGGCCGCTATGCGCCGCGGCTCCAGCATCAAGATTTTCCGCCCGTTCAACCAAGGTTCGTCAAGCAGAGAGAGCGGCACTTGCGTCGTCTTGCCCGCCCCTGGCGCCGCCACCAGCACAGCGCTGTTCCGCTGTGCCAGGCACGCCTTCAACTCGGGCAATACGGTATGGATGGGCAGCGATCTCATAGGCTTCCTCCTTCTGCGTTTCTTGCCTTTCATTCAATCCGATCAAGCCCATCTTGTCAATCCGGCGGCATGCGTTCGCCAATCATTCGGAAGCTGCCCACTAGGGATTGCTCCATTTGCGAATGCTGGCCATATGATTTTGCGCCGCTTCGATATCGCGTTCCAGCCGCAATATCCTATCCACACACAGACGAATATGGATTTCCGGCAGCTCCCGCATCCTTCCGGTGCGGGCATCGAACATGAGCTTGCCCATCTGGCGGAAGTGACGGTCCATCTCCTCCCGCATCGCTTCCGTTTCCGCCCGCAGCCGGTTGGCTTCCGCCACTGCCTTGGCTTTGTTCCCCGCTTCCGTCACTGTTGCTTTCACTTTCCCCGCCCACTTCATTGCGTCCCCTCCTATCCCTATCCCAGAATACGAGGAAGAAGGGGAAGATATGCTTGAAATCCACTGCGGAAAGCTGGAACAGGTTGTCTGATGATAGTCGCCACGTTACACTAGTATTATTCGAATTAACTCCACTTGGCGAGGCGGGTACAAACATGCAACAACATCAGATTTGGCTGGACCCCTATATGGAAGAGCTAGCAGGAATATTCACTGCACTTGAAAAAGCAATAGCCGAATTCCCTTCCCCGTTGAATGAGATAGGCTGGCAATATGCTAAGCAGTTTCACCCCCTGGTGCCAAATAGTAAAAAAAATTATATTTGCTATCTGCTGCCGTTTTGGCTTCAATCCTGGAGCGGAATCTCGACTTCAGAATGCCGCAGGCTGGCGCTCGCCGATGTGTGGGTCATGCTGCATTTTTTTCTACTGGACGATAACATGGACGAAAACCCGGCGGACAAGAAAGCAAGACTTGCGTTGGCCAACCTTTTCGCGTTGGCCTACATGCAGGAGTACAGACAGCTTTTTCATTCCGAATCAACATTCTGGTCAAAAATGGAGGAATATGTAGCCAACTGGGCTGAGGCAGTAGCACAGGAAGACGATGCCGATTTCTTCGTCAGCGCTCCATTGAAGACCGCTTGGAAAGCTGCGCCTGTCAAGCTGGCTGCAGCAGGGGCATTCCTCTTGGGCCAACGGGAAGAACAGTTGGCTTGTGCGGAACAAGCCATAGACCTAGTCTTAGTTACACTTCAGATGTCCGATGATTGGTTAGATTGGCAGGAGGATCTGGCAACGGGCAGCTATAATGGATTATTGTCTCTTGTTCGGCACAGACTCGGATGGCCTCCAGAAGAGGTGCTCAGCGAGTCTACGTGCCGCGCCGCCCTTTACGATTTAAAGCTTTATGAGGAGTTCGCTGACAAAACCAATGAGCAGGAAAAGCAGTTGCAAATGCTTCAGCCTGAGTCTCCCGAACTAATCGCCTTTCACCAATATCTCCTAGAGGGCTTCTCGTCAAGTTCTTCAACTATCTCGGAGGAAGTCCGGCTGCTTTCCTTGGGGGGCTTCTATCATTGGTTGTCGAATTATCGCAATTATTAATAGATTATGTCGAGAAAACATGCTACACTCATGAGGAAATTAGAATCTTCAAGGAGATGCATAACTCATGTCTAAAGGAGAACAGTTACGCCAACAAATCATTCAGAAAGCATGGGCAGATCCCGCCTTCAAGCAGCTTCTGCTGAGCGATCCCAGAAAGGCCCTTAAGGAGGCCTTTCAGATTGACGTGCCCCCTCATATTCAACTGGAGACACTGGAGGAGACAGATAGCCGTTATTACCTGGTCATCCCCCCAAATCCCTCCACGGCCATTAGAAATGCCAGCGATGCTAATGTAAGAGCAGAATGGTAATCTGAACTGGTTTTATACATCTATCCTCTCGTCTTGGACGAATGGGATCCGGATTATTACTTCCGTACCAACGCCCAACTCACTGGAGAAATGAATGGATCCGTTCATGACTTCAATGATGCGAAATGTAACCATCAGCCCTAATCCGGTCCCCTTCGTCTTGGTTGAAAAATACGGCTGCCCTAGCTTCGCAACTGTCGCTTCGTCCATGCCCTCACCATTATCTCGGATCACAATGACGACATCATTCCTCTCTTTTAAGGCAGATATCCGTATTTGCCCCTTGCCCCTCAGCGACTCAATGCTGTTTTTTATAATATTTATCAATGCTTGCTTGAATTTAGCAGAGTTCCCCTTGATATAGAGATCATTCGGAATATTGCTTACAATTTCACCACCCTGTAGATTGGTGAGCGGCAACAAGACACCCTCTATATGCTTCATCTCAGTAGCTAGATGGAGTTTGGCTACATGATCCAGCTGCGGCTTGGCAAAGGTCAAAAAATCGGTAATGATATCTGAAGCGCGATCCAGTTCATCCAAAGCCAGGCTCAGGTACTTCTTGGTCTTCTCGGTCGTGTTGACATTCAGCAGTTGCAAAAACCCTCTTGTCACCTGCAGCGGATTGCGGACCTCATGTGCAACGGAAGCAGCCAGCTCGCTAATAATCTGCATCTTTTCGGAGTGCTGCAACTGGTTATGTCAATAGTCTGTGAAAAT